>NZ_JBEZKJ010000091.1:0-33083 GCF_040651675.1 Streptomyces sp. NPDC048415
GCCCCTCCGGCGCTTGAGGAGCGGGGGTTTGGGGGCGGAGCCCCCAAGGACGATGGGGATCCCCCCGCTCGAGCGAAGCCGAGAGCGGGGGGAGGGTAGCGGCAGCGGGGGCGAAACCGGCTCTCAGCGCTCCGCCACCGCGGCATCCGCGGGCACCGGTTCCGCATCCGCGAGCACCGGTTCCGCATCCGAAGACACCGGTTCCGCGTCCACGGGAGTCGTGCGCTCCGGGAGGAGCTCGAGAACCGCTCGCCGATGCGTCTCACTCGTCGCGTCGTCGTACGGATCCGGCGTGGCCGGAACCTGAAGGCGCAGGACGGGCCCGGCGCCCAACCGGGCATACCCGCGCCCGGGCGGCACGTCACGGGTAGGGGTGGTGTGCGGCGGCGCACCCAGCACCGCTGCCAGCTGCACGGACGACGCGGGCCCGAGCACCACCCGCGCACGGGCGTGCTGCCGCACCGCGTCGCTGAGAAGGTCCACGCACTCCAAATGCTCGGCCACGACGACCGTGACGCCCGCCGCGCGCCCGTGCCGAAGAGGCACCTGAAGCAGGGCTTGGGGGTCGTTGCGGCTGTCTGCGGCGGCGAGAGCACCCAGCGCGGTCGGCCGGTCCAGCAGGATCCACAGCGGGTTCTTGATGTCGTCCGGAGCGGGATGCCCTGCCTGGCGGGCACGGTTCGCGGCGATCAGCCGCCGCTCGGTCTCGTGCGCGGCCCACTCCAGGCTGCCGAGCGCCCCGGCCAGCCCGCACTCGACGGCCAGCACACCGTCCCGCCCGACCAGGCACGCGTATTCGCCGGTGCCGCCGCCCTCGACGATGACGACATCGCCGTACTGGAGGGCCTGCAGGGCGATGGAGCGCATGAGGGTGGTCGTGCCGCTGCCCGGTTCGCCCGCGATCAGCAGATGCGGCTCCGTGGAGCGGACGCCGGTGCGCCAGACGACCGGAGGGACGTCGCGTTGTTCCTCACCGTAGGTGAGAGGGAGCGTGCGCTGGACGTCGGCCGGGTCGGTGAAGCCGAGCACCGTCTCGCCGGGGGCGGTGACGAAGCGCTGGGCGGCGATGTCGGTGGGGAGGGGCGGGAGGACCGTGACGGTGAGTTCGTTGCCCTCCTCGTCCCAGTCGAAGTGGTACTCGCGGCCGCGGCCCGCCTTGGCGTGCAGCAACTGTTCGATCCGCGCGCGGGACTCCGCCTCACCGTCCGTGAAGTACGCCGGGTAGCGGATGAGGAGACGGGACACCCGGCCGTCGTCGTCGAAGTCGTACGAGGTGAAGACCTTCTCCCAGTCGCCGCCGTGGGCGTAGAGGGGAGCGGGGTCCTCGGCCGCCGAAAAATAGGGGACCAGGGCCTCGTACAGCGACTGGAGGCGCCCGATCTGGGCCTCGTCGGGGCCCGTGGGCGCCGCCGGGCCGCGGTCGCGCCCGGTCCAGGCTGCCGCCGCCATCAGGCTGATGACGGCGAGCAGCGGCCCGTACGGCACCAGTGCCACGGTCAGGACCACCGAGGCGACCAGGAACAGCAGCGGCCCGCGCCGGTCCTTGGGGGTGGCCGCCCACTTGCGCCGTCCGACACCTGCCAGCCGGCGCAGTCCACGGGTGATCGTGATCAGCGGGTGGAGGACGTCGGTGGCGCTGTCGGCTGCCGTCCGGGCCAGCTCCCGGCTTCGGGCGATGGGTGCGCTGCCGTTGCTGAGAATGCGGGGGAGGGGGCGCCGGGCCACTGCTGTCTCCTGATGGTGCGTGCGAGGGGGAGGGACGTCAGAACTTGATCCCGCCAAGGAGGCTCGCCAGGCTCTCCCCGCCGGCCTTGATGCTCGGAGCGATGGCTGTGCTCGCGAGATAGAAGCCGAAGAGAACGGAGGTGCAGGCGTGCGAGCCCTTGAGCCCGTCCTTGCGGAAGAAGAGGAAGACGACGGTGCCGAACAGGACGACGCCTGAGATGGACAGAATCATTTGAGCTCTCCTGGTTTGGGGGGACAGTCACCATGAGTTCTTCCAGGATCACAGGATGTATCCATACGATAAAAGGTGCAACTGGGTGAATTTCGGCTGATTCCACTCGGTCGGCGGAGCTGTCCTGCGCCACTTGAGCAGCGACGTTGCGCCCCCAGGGGCATGCAGCGATCTTTGCCGCTGAGGGCGCCCGTCATGTCCCCCCGGAGCCAGTACCCTGGCGATTCACCCGAACGGTTGTAGTGAGAGGCGGTCCGGCCGATGAGTGAAGCCCCCGACCCCGAGGTCGTGGAGCTGGCGACCAAGATCTTCGATCTGGCCCGCCGTGGTGAGACCGAGGCGCTCGTGGCGTATGTCGACGCGGGTGTTCCGGCCAACCTCACCAACGACCGCGGTGACTCGCTCGTGATGCTCGCCGCGTACCACGGCCACGCCGAGGCGGTACGGGCCCTGCTGGAGCGCGGCGCCGAGGCCGACCGCATCAACGACCGGGGCCAGACCCCGCTCGCCGGGGCCGTCTTCAAGGGTGAGGAGGCCGTGATCCGGGTGCTCCTGGACGGCGGCGCCGATCCGGCCGCCGGTACGCCCTCGGCCGTCGACACCGCGCGCATGTTCGGCAAGACGGAACTGCTCGAATTGTTCGGCGCACACTGAGTCGAACGCCTGACCAGGCGAAACGCAAGAAAAAGAGGAGGCGGAACGGGGCCGCCGGAAATACGGTCGCGGCAGGAAGAACTGCCGAGTCATCATGACGACGTGATTCACGGACGTGATGGCCGGGCAGATGTTGCCGCACCGCGCGGGCCGTGACGCGGCCCGCCTGGGCCACCGACGAGAGGCAGAGGAAGATGGTCTACAGCAAGCAAGAAACGGCGGGCGCTCCGACGTGTTGTCACGCGGCCAGGTAATGCAGGACCCCGGTTGCGTCGACGCTTGATGTGAGGCTGTTTCCCATGTTCGATCCGGTCATAGCGCCCAGCGGTACGCTGCTCGGCCTGCTTCAGAGGGGCCGCGGCGACGGCACGCTGCACGCACTCACCGCACCGCGCGCCGAAGCGCTCGCGGCGCTGAACCACTGTGTGCTGAGCGACCCCCGCCACGACTGGCAGGTGGAGAACCGCTCCCTGTACTACGCCCGTCTCTACCTCGATCTGAGCGGTGAGCTCGACGAGATCGAGCGGCACCTCTTCGACGCCGAGGACATCCTCGACGAGTGCGAGTCACGCACGGGGCTCGCCCTCGCGGTCCTCGGGCACCTCGCCTCGTACGGCAGGCGGGACGCCCTCGAACTGCTGCGCAGGTACGCCGCCGTCGGCACCAGTTGGGCCTGGGCCCTCGACGAGCTGGCACTGCGCGACGACGACGCGGGTCTGCGTGCCCTGGCCGCGCCCGTACTCGCCCGCTTCCCGGCCGACGCGGACGGCGAAGCCGCCCTGGCCGCCGCCGTGCGCGACGCCTTCGAACCCCGGCCCTGGCGGCTGTGGGCCCACGATCCGCGCCAATCCATCGGCACGCGCGTGCGTGCCGCCCAGGAAACCGGCTCCTTCGACCAGTGGCAGCGCCAGATGCGACCATCCGGGCCCCGACCCGGTTGGAGCGTGCAGGCGGTCTTCGACTGGGCCCAGCAGGGCATCGAACGCGGAGCCGCGCTGCATGTCCCGGCCGCCCGCTGCCTCACGGCCGTCGCCGGACCCGAAGACCGGCCGGAGATCGTCGAGGCCGCCAGGACCGGCGGCGACGGAGCCCGTTGCACCGCTTTGCGCTATCTCGCCGACGGCAATGATCCGGACGCCCTCGACCTGATCGAGTCAGCCGTGGCCACCGGTTCGACGGTTGTCGTGGAGGCCGCCGTGGACGCCTTCGAGCGGATGCGCAGCGTCGCCGCCGTCAACCGGGCACGTGGCTGGGCGCACCGGCCCGACGCGCTGGGCGCCGCCGCCGGACGGATACTCGCCTGCCGGGGCGGAGCGCAGGACACCGAACTGGTGCTGGGCGCCCTGCGGGAAGCGGTCCGCGGCGAGGGCCCCGACGCGCCGACCCTGTGGACCCTCGTCGACGGCGCCGGCAGGCTCGGCATCGCCTGCGCCGCACCCGTCCTGCGGCACATCTACCGTGAGACCGCCTCATCCCATCTGCGCGGGCGCGCGGCCCGCGCCCTGGCCGCCACCGACCCCTCCTTCCCCGCCGGCTTCGCCGTCGAATGCCTGTGGGACTGCGAGGAGACCACCCGCGAGGTCGCCGCCCGGCACGCCGAGACCGGTGACGCACGGGTAGTGGATCAGCTGCGCCGGCTCGCGGCGGATCCGGCCGAGGAGGCGGACGTCCAAACGGCGGTACGCAGCAGGATCGGGCCCGACATGCCCGCCGTATGAACATGTGGTGACCCGCGAGTCAGGTGGGCATGGACGCGGGCTGACCTGGACCGGTGCGCGGTGCAACGCTCATGGGACGTTCCTCGTCCGGAAAGATCCACGTTGACGCGCCCACGTCCAGCCCGGCGACAACACGGGTATGCGTGTCGTCATCGTGACCGAATCCTTTCCCCCCGATGTGAACGGCGTGGCCCACTGCGCGCTCCAGACCGCCCGGCACCTCGTCGATCGCGGTCACGCTCCCCTCGTCGTCGCCCCGACCACCGCGGCCGGGAGCGGGCCCGACGCCCTCGCGCCGTGCCCCGTCATCCGTGTCCCCTCCCTCCCGCTCCCGGGCTACCCCCAGGTCCGCGTCGCCCTCCCCAGCCGGCGCGTCGCCGCGGCGATCACCGAGCACCGCGCCGACATCGTCCACCTGGCCAGCCCCTTCGTCCTCGGCGTCCGCGGCATGGCGGCCGCCGCCCGGCTCGGCGTCCCCGCCGTGGCCGTCTACCAGACCGACCTCGCCGGATACGCCCGTACGTACATGGGCGCGGGCGAGGCCACCGCATGGCGGCGCATACGCTCCGTGCACGCCGCCGCAGACCGCACCCTCGCCCCGTCCAGCGCCGCGCTGCACGACTTGGAGGCACACGGTGTGCCCCGGGTACGGCTGTGGCCGCGCGGCGTCGACACCCTCCGCTTCCGTCCCGACCGCCGGGACGAGACGCTGCGCCGTGAACTGGCCCCGAACGGCGAGCTGATCGTCGGCTACGTCGGCCGGCTCGCCCCCGAGAAGCAGGTCGAACTGCTCGCCGGAGCCTGCGGGCTGGACGGCGTACGCGTCGTCGTGGTCGGCGACGGACCGAGCGAAACGACTCTGCAGGGCGCTCTTCCCGGCGCCGTCTTCCTCGGCCGCCGTACCGGCGACGAACTCGCCCGGATCTTCGCCTCGTTGGACGTCTTCGTACACACCGGCCCCTTCGAGACCTTCTGCCAGACGGTGCAGGAGGCCATGGCCAGCGGGGTGCCCGTGGTCGCGCCGGCCGCGGGCGGACCGCTCGACCTGGTGGCCCACGGGCGTACGGGGTTGCTGGTCCCGCCGCGCGACGGCGACGCCGTGCGCGACGCCGTGTGGGCCCTCGCCGCCGATCCGGCGCTGCGGGCCGCCTACGGCGCCGCGGGGCGTGCCACGGTCGAGGGCCGAACCTGGGCCGCCGTCGGCGACCAGCTCATCGGGCACTACGCCGACGTGCTCTTTGCGCGGAAGCTGGTGGCGGCATGAGTCTGCGCATCGTACGGCTCGCCAACTTCGTCGCCCCGGCGTCCGGAGGCCTGCGCACCGCGCTGCGGGAGCTGGGCGCCGGCTACCGGGCGGCCGGGCACGAGCCGGTGCTCGTCATTCCCGGTGAGCGCGCGAGCGACCGCGAGACCGAACAGGGGCGGGTGATCACGCTGCCCGGGCCGCTGCTGCCCGGGACCGGCGGCTATCGCGTGCTCACGGACAAGCGGCGGGTGGCCCGGCTCCTGGAGTCGCTCGCCCCCGACCGCCTCGAAGTCTCCGACCGCACCACCCTGCGCTGGACCGGAGTGTGGGCACGCCGGTCCCGGGTGCCCGCCGTCATGGTCTCCCACGAGACCGCCGACGGGGTGCTGCGGACCTGGGGGTTGCCTGAGGGGATGGCCCGACGCACCGCCGACGCCCTCAACATCCGTACGGCGCACACCTACTCGCGGGTCGTGTGCACTACGGAGTTCGCGGAGCGCGAGTTCGTGCGCATCGGCGCCCGCAATGTCGTACGCGCCCCCCTGGGCGTCGATCTGGTGGGGCGCCACCCCGCGTTGCGCGATCCGGGCGTGCGCGCCCGCCACGCGCGCCCGGACGAGGCGCTGCTCGTGATGTGCTCCCGGCTGTCCGTCGAGAAGCGGCCGGGTACGGCGCTCGACGCGCTGGAGGCGCTGTTGCGGCGCGGAGAGCGGGCCGTGCTCGTGGTCGCCGGGGACGGACCGCTGCGGGGCCGCCTCGAACAGCGCGCGCGGGAGCGCAGGCTGCCCGTCACCTTCCTCGGACACGTCGCCGACCGCGCGCTGCTCGGCGCGCTTCAGGCCTCCGCCGATGTATGCCTGGCACCCGGGCCCGCCGAGACCTTCGGACTCGCCGCCCTGGAGGCGATGGCCTGCGGTACGCCCGTGGTCGCCAGCGCGCTGTCCGCCCTGCCCGAGATCGTGGGCTCCGCCGGGGCCACCGCGGCGGACAGCGGGGACGCCTTCGCGGACGCGGTACGGCTGCTGCTCGGGCGGCCCGAGCGCAGGGAAGCCGCACGCGCGCGTGCCGAGTGTTTCGGCTGGGGCGCCGCGGTGGCGGGCTTCCTCGCCGCGCACGACGCAGAGGTCCAGGTACGGCCGCGCCTGCAGGAGGGCGTCGGATGAGACCGCTGCGGTTCGTGGCCCTCGGGGACTCGCTCACGGAAGGCGTGGGCGACCCCGTGGGGGAGGGCTGGCGGGGCTGGGCCGGGCTGCTCGCCGGCGGCCTCGACGCCTGCGTCGAGTTCACCAACCTCGCGGTGAGCGGGGCCCAGACGCGCGACGTGGTGGAGCGGCAGACCCCGGCGGCGCTGGCCCTGCGGCCCGACGTGGTGTCCGTCGTGATCGGCGTGAACGACACCCTGCGGTGCACCTTCGACATCCACGCCGTGGCCGCGCGGCTCGACGAGGTGTACGCGGCTTTCCGGGCACAGGACGCCGTACTGCTGACCGCCTGTCTGCCGGACCCCGGTGCGATGCTCGGGCTGCCCGGCGCGCTGGCACGCCCGCTGGCCCGGCGGCAGCGGGCCGTCAACACCGTCGTCCACGCGTTGTCCGAGCGCTACGGCGCGGTGCACCTGCACGCGGCGGAGGGCGCATGGCTGACCGACCGCGCGATGTGGAGCGCGGACCGGCTGCACCCGGGGGAGCGGGGACACCGGCAACTCGCCGTCCGCTTCCACGCGGTGCTCGCCCGGGAGGGCATCGCCACCGGGGCGGCGCCCTCGGCCGAACCCGAGTTTCCCGCGCCCACGCGGTCGGCCGGACTGTGGTGGCTGGCCACCGCGGGGACGGGCTGGGTGGCCCGGCGCTGCACCGACCTGCTGCCGCAGCTGCTCACCCTCGCCGCCGACGAGGTACGCCACCGGGCGCGCGGCACCAGCGCGCGTCTCGACCTGAGCGCCTCGCACGCCGTCGCGTCCGCGCTGGCCGCCCTTTCGGTGGCCGAACAGCCGGACGTGGCATGAGGTTCAGGGCAGGCGGCAAGGACCTCAGCGGCGGCACACGACCGTGAAGCGGACCGGCGTGCCCGGAACCGCTTGAGCCGCCGCAGCGAGGTCGCTCTCACGCACGACCGCGATCACCGGATACCCCCCGGTGGTCGGATGGTCGGCGAGAAAGACGACCGGTCTGCCGTCCGGCGGTACTTGGACGGCGCCCAGCACCATGCCCTCACTGGGGAGTTCGCCGGAAACGGCCCTCTCCAGTGAGGGCCCTTCCGTGCGCAGGCCGATGCGGTTGCTCGCGGCCGGCCTCCGTGCGGAAGCCGCCGAGCAGGCGCGGGCGGTCCGCGACACCGCCGTACACCTGGGTGCCGTGCCGCTGCGCGAGGCGGTGGACGCCCTGATCCGGCGCGGCCGCCTCGCCGAGTCACCGCCCGACGCGGGCCGCGTCCCTGTACTGACCGCCCGCGAGAGCGATGTCCTCCGTCTGCTCGTCCGTGGCCGGACCAACCGCCAGATCGGCGAGGAACTGTTCATCACCGGCAAGACGGCGAGCGTCCATGTGTCCAACATCCTGGCGAAGTTGGGCGCCGCGAGCCGCACCGAGGCAGTGTCGATCGCCTACCGCGAGGGCCTGATCGATCCCGCGCCGACGCCTTCGCCATGAGGACGCGCCAAACGCCAAAACGCCGGGCGGGCTGAGATGTCAGCCTGTCCGGCGTCTGAGCACGAGCGAGTCAGCGCGATACGAGGTCGACCTGGTCCGCAGCGATGGCTTCTCACACCGGCGGGCTGAGAGGTCAGCCCGTCCGGCGTTTGAGGACGAGGCCGTCCAGGCCGATAGGAGGGCCTGGGGGCAGAGCCCTCAGTGGGTCGGGCAGCCTCAGACGAGGTTGACCGAGCGAGCCGACGTCGCGCCGATCTCCTCGGCGACCTCGGTGAGAACAGCCTGCGGGACCGTGTCGTCGACGGTGAGGACCGCGAGGGCCTCGCCGCCGGCCACCGCGCGGGCGACCTGCATGCCGGCGATGTTGATGCCCGCCTCGCCGAAGATACGGCCGACGGTGCCGACGACGCCGGGGCGGTCCTCGTAGGCCAGCACGACCATGTGGTCGGCGAGCGCGAGGTCCACGTCGTACTCGCCGACAGCGACGATCTTCTGCAGGTGCTTGGGGCCCGCGAGGGTGCCGGAGACCGAGACCTCCTGGCCGTCGCCGAGCGTGCCGCGCACGGTGACGACATTGCGGTGGTCCGGGGACTCCGAGCTGGTGGTCAGCCGGACCTCGACACCGCGCTCCTGCGCGAACAGGGGGGCGTTGACGTACGACACCGTCTCGTCGACGACGTCCTCGAAGACACCCTTCAGCGCCGACAGCTCCAGCACCTTCACATCGTGCTGGGTGATCTCGCCGTACACCTCGACGTCGAGGCGGACCGCGACCTCGCTCGCGAGGGCGGTGAAGATGCGGCCGAGCTTCTCGGCGAGCGGCAGGCCCGGCTTGACGTCCTCGGCGATGACGCCGCCCTGGACGTTCACCGCGTCCGGGACCAGCTCGCCGGCGAGGGCGAGGCGGACCGAGCGGGCGACGGCGATACCGGCCTTCTCCTGCGCCTCGTCCGTGGAGGCGCCGAGGTGCGGGGTGCAGACGACTTCGTCGAGCTCGAAGAGCGGGGAGTCCGTGCAGGGCTCCTTCGCGTACACGTCGAGGCCGGCACCGGCGACGCGGCCCTCCTTGAGCGCCGAGTACAGCGCCTCCTCGTCGACGATCCCGCCGCGCGCGGCGTTGACGATGCGCACCGACGGCTTGACCTTGTGCAGCGCCTCGTTGCCGATGAGACCGAGGGTCTCGGGGGTCTTGGGCAGGTGCACGGTGATGAAGTCGGAGACCTCGAGCAGCTCGTCGAGGGACAGCACCTTGACGCCCATCTGCGCGGCTCGGGCAGGCTGGACGTAGGGGTCGTACGCGACGACCTTCATGCCGAACGCCGACATGCGCTGCGCGACCAGCGCGCCGATGCGGCCGAGGCCGACGACACCGAGGGTCTTCTCGGCGAGCTCGACACCCGTGTACTTCGAGCGCTTCCACTCGCCGTTCTTCAGCGCGGTGTTGGCCTGCGGAATGTGGCGCGCGGTGGCCAGGAGCAGACCGCAGGCCAGCTCGGCGGCGGTCACGATGTTCGAGGTGGGGGCGTTGACGACCATCACGCCGGCCTTGGTGGCCGCGGAGACGTCGACGTTGTCCAGGCCGACGCCGGCCCGCGCGACGACCTTCAGCTTCTTCGCGGCGGCCACGGCCTCCGCGTCGACCTTGGTGGCGGAGCGGATCAGGATCGCGTCGACATCGGCGATCGCGGGCAGCAGTTCGGCGCGGTCCGCGCCGTTCGCGTGCCGGATCTCGAAGTCCGGGCCCAGGGCGTCGACGGTCGCGGGCGACAGCTCTTCAGCGATGAGTACGACAGGTTTCGAGCTCACGTGAGTCCTCACAGGTCCAATGCGGACGGCCGTCCCGACGGCCGCAGGCGGTGGAGGGTTGTAGCGGCCCCGCGGGGTCGCTTGAGCCGCGTGGAAGACGCACGACGCTGTGGGCCTGACGCGTATGTAGTACGGCAGTGTAGTGGCGCCGGGCCGGTCGCCTTGCGCCTCCGCGGAAGGATCACCCGTCCGTGGCTGGACGGGATGGACAACGCCGCGTTGTCGGCGTTACCCGGGGTTCGACGAAGGGGCCGGCGCGTTCCCGCCCCGGCCCCTCGTCTGCGGCTTACGCCTCGTCGTTGACCCAGCTCATGAGCTTGCGCAGCTCCTTGCCCGTGGTCTCCAGGAGGTGGTTCTCGTCCTGGGTCTTGTACTCGTTGTACTTCTTCAGACCGGAGTGGTACTCGTCCATCCAGTTCTTGGCGAACGTGCCGTCCTGGATCTCGGCGAGGACCTTCTTCATCTCGGCCTTGGTGGCGTCCGTGATGATGCGCGGGCCGGTGATGTAGTCGCCCCACTCGGCGGTCTCGGAGACGGACCAGCGCATCTTCTCCAGGCCGCCCTCGTACATGAGGTCGACGATGAGCTTCAGCTCGTGGAGGCACTCGAAGTACGCGATCTCCGGCTGGTAGCCGGCCTCGGTCAGCGTCTCGAAGCCCGCCTTGACCAGCGCGGCCGTACCACCACAGAGGACGGCCTGCTCACCGAACAGGTCGGTCTCGGTCTCCTCGGTGAAGGTCGTCTTGATGACGCCCGCGCGGGTGCCGCCGATGCCCTTGGCGTACGAGAGAGCGAGCGCGAAGGCGTTGTTGGTCGCGTCCTGCTCGACGGCCGCGATGCAGGGAACGCCGCGACCCTCCTCGTACTGGCGGCGGACGAGGTGGCCCGGGCCCTTGGGGGCGACCATGGCGACGTCGACACCGGCCGGGGGCTTGATGAAGCCGAAGCGGATGTTCAGGCCGTGGCCGAAGAACAGCGCGTCGCCGTCCTTGAGGTTGTCCTTGATGGACTCCTCGTAGACCTGGGCCTGGATCGGGTCCGGCACCAGGATCATGATGACGTCGGCCTCGGCGGCGGCCTCCGACGGCGTCACCACGCGCAGGCCCTGCTCCTCGGCCTTCGCCTTGGACTTCGAGCCCTCGTGCAGACCGACGCGGACGTCGACACCCGAGTCGCGCAGCGACAGCGCGTGGGCGTGGCCCTGGCTGCCGTAGCCGATGACCGCGACCTTGCGGCCCTGGATGATGGACAGGTCGGCGTCGTCGTCGTAGAACAGCTCGGCCACTGGGGTTCTCCTTGGTGTGCGGTGTTGCGTCCCACCGTACGGCGGGCGGGGGAAGGGAAGTTTTCGGGTCTCGGTATACGGGCGGTCGGCGATCACCGGCCGCCCGTATCAAGACTCAGGCAGATCGGTCGAGCGCGCGCAGCGACCGGTCCGTAATGGAACGCGCCCCGCGTCCGATCGCGATCGTGCCGGACTGGACCAGCTCCTTGATGCCGTACGGCTCCAGCATCTTGAGCATGGCGGACAGCTTGTCGCTGCTGCCGGTGGCCTCGATGGTGACGGCCTCCGGGGAGACGTCGACGGTCTTGGCGCGGAACAGCTGGACGATCTCGACGATCTGGGAGCGCGTCTCGTTGTCGGCGCGCACCTTCACCAGAACGAGTTCGCGCTGAACGGCCGAGGCCGGCTCCAGCTCGACGATCTTCAGGACGTTGACGAGCTTGTTGAGCTGCTTGGTGACCTGTTCGAGCGGCAGCTCCTCGATCACGTTCACCACGATGGTGATGCGGGAGATGTCGGGATGCTCGGTGACACCGACGGCGAGGGAGTCGATGTTGAAGCCGCGCCGGGAGAACAGGGCGGTGATCCGGGCGAGGACACCTGGCTTGTTCTCGACGAGGACGGAGAGGGTGTGCTTGCTGCTCATGGTGGTGACTCGGCTCTCTCTCAGTCGTCTTCGTTGTCGCCGAAGTCGGGGCGGACGTCCCGGGCGGCCATGATCTCGTCGTTCGAGGTGCCGGCGGCGACCATCGGCCACACCATCGCGTCCTCGTGGACGATGAAGTCGATCACGACGGGGCGGTCGTTGATCGAGTTCGCCTCTTCGATGACCTTGTCGAGGTCGTCCGGGGATTCGCAGCGGATGGCGTAGCAGCCCATGGCCTCCGACAGCTTCACGAAGTCGGGGACCCGGGTGCCCGCGCTCGGCTCCTTGCCGCTCGCCTCGGGGCCCGAGTGCAGCACGGTGTTGGAGTAGCGCTGGTTGTAGAAGAGGGTCTGCCACTGGCGGACCATCCCGAGGGCGCCGTTGTTGATGATGGCGACCTTGATCGGGATGTTGTTCAGGGCGCAGGTGGTGAGCTCCTGATTGGTCATCTGGAAGCAGCCGTCGCCGTCGATCGCCCAGACCGTACGGTCCGGCCGACCGGCCTTGGCGCCCATCGCGGCCGGGACCGCGTAGCCCATCGTTCCGGCGCCGCCCGAGTTCAGCCAGGTCGCGGGCTGCTCGTACTGGACGTAGTGCGCGGCCCACATCTGGTGCTGGCCGACGCCCGCGGCGAAGATCGTGCCCTCCGGCGCGAGCTGCCCGATGCGCTCGATGACCTGCTGGGGCGACAGGGAGCCGTTGTCCGGCTGCTCGTAGCCCAGCGGGTACGTCTCGCGCCAGCGGTTCAGGTCCCTCCACCAGGCGGTGTAGTCGCCGGCGTGACCCTCGCTGTGCTCCTTCTGCACGGCCTGGACCAGGTCGGCGATGACCTCGCGGGCGTCACCGACGATCGGCACGTCGGCGGCCCGGTTCTTGCCGATCTCGGCCGGGTCGATGTCGGCGTGGACGATCTTGGCGTACGGGGCGAAGCTGTCCAGCTTGCCGGTGACGCGGTCGTCGAAGCGGGCTCCGAGGGCGACGATCAGGTCGGCCTTCTGCAGCGCGGTGACGGCGGTGACCGCACCGTGCATGCCCGGCATTCCCACGTGCAGCGGGTGGCTGTCGGGGAATGCGCCGAGCGCCATCAGGGTGGTGGTGACGGGCGCTCCGGTGAGTTCTGCGAGGACCTTCAGCTCGGCGGTGGCGTTCGCCTTGAGGACGCCGCCGCCGACGTACAGCACCGGCCGCTTGGCCTGGATGATCAGCTTGGCGGCCTCGCGGATCTGCTTGGCGTGCGGCTTGGTCACCGGGCGGTAGCCGGGCAGGTCCTGGGTGGGCGGCCACTGGAAGGTGGTCTGCGCCTGGAGGGCGTCCTTGGCGATGTCGACCAGGACGGGGCCCGGGCGGCCGGTGGAGGCGATGTGGAAGGCCTCCGCGATCGTCCGCGGGATGTCCTCGGCCTTGGTCACCAGGAAGTTGTGCTTGGTGATCGGCATCGTGATGCCGACGATGTCCGCCTCCTGGAAGGCGTCCGTGCCGATCGCCTTGGACGCCACCTGCCCGGTGATCGCCACGAGCGGCACCGAGTCCATGTGCGCGTCGGCGATGGGCGTGACCAGATTGGTGGCGCCGGGGCCGGAAGTCGCCATGCAGACGCCGACCTTGCCGGTGGCCTGCGCGTAGCCGGTGGCCGCGTGCCCGGCGCCCTGCTCGTGCCGCACGAGCACGTGCCGCACGCGCGTGGAGTCCATCAGCGGGTCGTAGGCCGGAAGGATCGCACCGCCGGGAATGCCGAATACCGTGTCGGCCCCGACTTCCTCGAGAGAACGGATGAGGGACTTCGCACCCGTCACGTGCTCGGGCGCGGACTGCTGTCCTCCGGAACGGGGCCGCGGCTGCGGATGATGGGCCCCGGTGGCCTGCTCGGTCATCGGCATTCTCTTCTCGATGCTGAGGGTTTATGCGAGTTTTGTGCGGTGTACGACTAGTGCCTGTGCAACAAAAAACCCCTCGTGCCGTGAGGCAAGCGAGGGGAGCGCGCCGGGTGCGGTCGCTGGGTGTTCCGGATCCGTCCGGTGGCCACCAAGCTTCAGCCGACGCGCTTTCCAAGTACGAGAATTCGGGTGCGCATGGCATTGACCCTCCCCCCGGCACGCACTGACTGTCAAGTGGGTGGGACGGGAGTCTCATTATGTGAGCGGAGGGCCGTACCGCCTCCAAAAACAGCGGGCACACCAGTCGTATACACCCCGGCGCCGCCGCCCGCGAACGCGGGCTCCACCGGACCGTGCGGAACCGGATAATGGCCGGAAGACAGCGCTCTGCGCAGCCGGTACTCGTCCAGCGGCCCGGAGAACGCCATGCCCTGCCCGTGCGTGCAGCCCATCGCGCGCAGGGCGATGACCTGCTCCGGAAGGTCCACCCCGTCGGCCACGGACTGCAGCCCGAGGTCGGTGGCGATCCGCAGCAGCCCACTGGTGATCTTGTGCAGCCGGGCGGACTCGACGACACCCTCGACGAGACTCCTGTCGAGTTTGAGCACGTCGATGGGGAGCCTTCTGAGGGCCGTTATGGCGGCATAACCGCTGCCGAAACCGTCCAGGGCGATCCGGACGCCGAGCCGCCGCAGGGCGTTCAGCCGGCGCTCCAGCTCGTCCAGGGAAAGGCGGGGGTCGGTGTCGGACAGCTCGATGACCAGGTCGCCGGAAGCCAGCCCGTGCCGCACGAGCAGGGCCTCCACGGAGCCGAGGGGCCCCGAGCGGTCCAGCAGCCGTCGCGCGTTCATCCGGACGGCGACGGGCACCGTGATGCCCGCGGCGGCGCGCTGGGCAGCCTGCTCGACGGCTTCTTCGAGCATCCAGCGGCCCAGCTCGGCGGTCTTGTCGCTGTCCTCGGCGACGCGCAGGAACTCGGCGGGCGTGAACAGCACCCCCTGGGAGGAGCGCCAGCGCGCCTGCGCGGTGAGCGAGGTGATCCGGCCGTTCTCGAGCGACACCACGGGCTGGTGCAGCAGCGCGAACTCGCCGCCCCGCAGCGCGGAGCGCAGTCTGGTCGCCAGCTCCGCCTTTCGTACGACGTCTTGCTGCATCTGGGGCGCGTACAGCTCGACACGTCCCTTGCCCGCCGCCTTGGCGCGGTACATGGCCAGGTCGGCGTTGCGCTGCAGTTCGCCCGCGCCCAGGCCGGGTTCGGCGAACGCGACGCCGATGGACGCGGCCACCCGGACATCGTTGCTGTCGATGGTGTACGGCTGCGAGAGGGTGATCCGCAGCCGGTCGGCGAGCTCCATGATGTGACCCTCGCGTGCGGTGTGGTCACGGGCGCCGTCGCCGACGATCAGCGCCGCGAACTCGTCGCCGCCGAGGCGGGCGGCCGTGTCGCCCTGCCGCACGGAGTCCTGGAGTCTGCGGGCGGCCTGGACGAGGAGCTCGTCGCCGGCCTGGTGCCCGATCGTGTCGTTGACGGCCTTGAAGCCGTCCAGGTCGATGAAGAGAACGGCCGTGCCGCGGTCGGAGGAACGGCGTCCGGAGAGCGCCTGCTGCACGCGCCGGGTGAACAGCGCGCGGTTGGGCAGGTCGGTGAGCGGGTCGTGCTCGGCGTTGTGCTGGAGCTGCGCCTGCAGGCGCACCCGTTCGGTCACGTCACGGCTGTTGAAGATGAGGCCACCGTGGTGCCGGTTGACGGTGGACTCCACATTGAGCCAGCCGCCGTCGCCGGACCGGAAACGGCACTCGATGCGTGTGGTGGGCTCCTCGGCGGGACTGACGGCCAGGAAGCGCCGTACTTCGTGAACCACGCAGCCGAGGTCTTCGGGGTGGATGAGCGCGGCGAGCTCGGAGCCGACCAGTTCGTCGGCGTCGCGTCCGTACACACCGGCGGCGGCCGGGCTGACGTACCTCAGGATGCCGTTCGGTGCGGCGATCATGATGACGTCGCTGGAGCCCTGCACCAGGGAACGGAAGTGGTTCTCCTTCTGCGCCAGCTCCTGGGTGAGGGTGATGTTGTCGAGCAGCATGATGCCCTGGCGCACGACGAGGGCGAGCACGACGAGCCCGGCGGTGATGAGCACCACGCGGTCCACGTTGCGGCCGTTGAGGACGTTGTAGAGGATCCCCAAGGTACAGACGGCGGCGGCCAGATAGGGGGTGAGCGCGGCCAGCGACCCGGCGATCGGACGCGTGGCCGGGTATCGGCTGTGGCCCGCCTGCTGGAGGTGCACGTGCACGTGTCCCCCCTGTTGTTCCTCTTGCCCTGGCGTCTGCTGTACGTGCTGCTGTTCGCGTCCGCGCCGCGTTTCCGGCGCTTGTTTTCCGTGCTGCTCTTCTTGGCGATGTTCTTCTTGGCGCTGTTCTTCTTGGCGCTGTCCTGGGATGTGCTCGTGCACCACGCGCGCGTGCCCGTCGTCGTCCGACTGACCGTGCCGGGTGCCGACCCACGGCGCGTACGCGAGGAGGAGTGAGCCGGCGAACCAGCCCGCGTCGAGCAGCTGCCCCGAGTGGTAGCTGTTGTGCAGGAGGGGCGAGGTGAACAGGGCGTCGCACATCACGGTCAGGGCGAGCGCGCCGATCGCCGTGTTCACCGCGGAGCGGTTCACCGACGAGCGTCTGAAGTGCAGCGCGAGCACCATGCTGACCAGCGCGATGTCCAGCAGCGGGTACGCCAGCGACAGCGCGGTGTGCGCGACGCTCGGCCCGTCGAACTTCGCCGCCTGGGCGAGCGCGAGACTCCAGGACAGCGTGAGCAGCGAGCCGCCGATCAGCCAGGCGTCCAGCGCGAGGCACACCCAACCCGCCTTGGTGACGGGCCTCTTGGCGAGCACGAGCAGTCCTACGATGGCGGGCGGGGCGAAGCACAGGAAGAACAGGTCGGCGTAGCTGGGGCTGGGCACTGGGCGGTCCAGGACGACCTCGTACCACCCCCAGACCAGATTCCCGAGCGAGGCCATGGCGGAGGAGAGTGCGAACAGCAGCCATGCGGGGCGAAAGCGGCTGCGGCGGTTGCGGGCGTGCAGGAAGCAGGAGACCGCCGCGGTGCCCGCCGCGGCGCTCAGCCCGAAGTCGCCCATGATCAGCGCGAGACTCGCAGAGCCCCATCCGAGCGCGGAACCGACGGCGTATCCCGTGCACACCAGGGCCAGTACGAGTTGCGAGAGCAGGCCCGTCCCGCCGCCGAAGGCCGGCCGACGGGTCAACAGCGCCACTGGGGAGCTCACGGGGCCCACCCGGTCCGCACGCCGGGGTCCCGCTGGTCCCCATGCGCCGGGTGCGCATGCCTGCGGCGGCCGCTGTGCCTGCGGTGCTGATGGCCACCATGGCCGCCGTGGGCGCGTCTGCTCGTGGCCGCGCGCCAGGGTCGTCGTCGGCGGTCCCGCCGCGTCGGATCGTTGGTCCATAGGCCGTGCATCGCCCGTCGCCCCCCTCGCAGTCTGCATGTCCATCCCCGGCGCCGAACGATGCGCGGCGCAGCCCCTGTCGGGACGATACACCAGTCTCGTCACTCAGGGACATAGTTCCTCTACGCTCCGTGACGACCAGGGACGATGTCGGAACTGCCCGCATTCAAGGAACTGCGGAGGGTGCTCGAAGCGGACGTGGAGCGAACGGGGCGTGTCTCAGGCGCCGGTGGTAAGGACCACGTTCCGCAGCGGCTCCCGGTTCACGAAGCGGTGCAACTGGTCCACCAGGAGCCGCTTGGCGCGCGGCAGGAACGCCGAGGTGGGCCCGCCGACATGGGGGCTGATGAGCAGGCCGGGCGCGTGCCACAAGGGGTGTCCCGCCGGCAGCGGCTCGGGGTCGGTGACGTCCAGGGCGGCCGTGATGCGCCCGCTCTCCAGCTCGGCGAGGAGCGCCTTGGTGTCGACGACGGGGCCGCGGGCGACGTTCACGAGGAGCGCGCCGTCCTTCATCCGGGCCAGGAAGTCGGAGTTCACCAGGCCACGCGTGCTGTCCGTCAGAGGCGTGGAGAGCACCACGATGTCGGCCTCGGGGAGCAGGGCGGGCAGTTCCGTGAGCGGATGCACCAGACCGCGCGCCGTGGTGCGCTTGGAGCGCGCGACGCGCGCCACCCGCGCGAGCTCGAAGGGCGCGAGCCGGTCCTCGATGGCCGAGCCGATCGACCCGTATCCCACGATGAGGACGGACTTGTCGGCCAGCGCGGGATAGAAGCCCGAGCGCCACTCCTCCTTGTCCTGGCCCCGTACGAAGCCGGGGATGCCCCGCAGTGAGGCGAGGATCAGGGTGAGGGCGAGCTCCCCGGTGCTTGCCTCGTGCACTCCGCGCGCGTTGCACAGCCGCACGCCCGGTCGCAGGAACTTCAGGCTCGGCAGGACGTGATCGACACCGGCGGAGAGCGTCTGCACGGCCTGAACCGACGACATTTCGGTCATCGGCCGCCGCGAGACGACGGGCGGCTTCATATAGGGCACGACATAGAACGCGCAGTCGCCCGGATCCGCGGGAAACTCCTGGTCACCGTCCCAGAAGCGATAGTTGAGGCCGTCGGGGAGACCGTCGATCTCTTCGGCGTGAATCGGGAGCCACACATCGGGAGTCATGGTCAGGAGGCTATGCCAGGCATCCGCAGGCGCAGAGGTTAGGTTGGGGTGCCAGCAAAGGGAGGATCACGGCCAGGTGGAGCGCAGGACGATCGGGGCGGCGGCGCTCGAAGTGGGGGCGGTCGGGCTCGGGTGCATGCCGATGAGCTGGGCGTACACCGGTTCACGGCAGCGCGGCGAGGACTCGCTCCGCGCGGTGCACGCGGCGCTCGACAGAGGTACGACACTGCTCGACACGGCCGATATGTACGGTCCCTTCACCAATGAGCTGCTGCTGGGGCGGGTACTGAAGGAGCGGCGCTCCGAGGCCTTCGTGTCGACCAAGGTCGGCCTGCTGGTGGGCGAGCAGCACATCGTGGCCAATGGCCGCCCCGGCTATGTGAGGCGGGCATGCGACGCGTCGCTGCGCCGCTTGCAGACGGACGTGATCGACCTCTATCAGTTGCACCGCGCGGATCCGGAGGTTCCGGTCGAGGAGACCTGGGGCGCGATGGCCGAGCTCGTGTCGGCCGGAAAGGTGCGGTCGCTCGGGATGTGCGCGGTGGGTGCCCGCTCGGCCCGCCGCACGGGGGCGCGGCTGCATGACGGAACGATCCGGCAGCTGGAGCGGGTGCAGCAGGTCTTCCCGGTGAGCGCCGTGGAGGCCGAGCTGTCGGTGTGGTCGGCCCAGGCGCTGGACGCGCTGCTGCCGTGGTGCGCGGCGCGCGGGGTCGGCTTCCTGGCCGCGATGCCGCTCGGCAACGGCTTCCTGACCGGCACGCTGATCCCCGGCGAGGGCTTCGAGCCGGACGACGTGCGCGCCCGCCACCCTCGCTTCACCGCCGAGATGATGGCCGCGAACCAGCCCATCGTCGCCGGGCTGCGGCGCATCGCCCGGCGGCACGGGGAAGGGGTCACGCCCGCGCAGGTGGCGCTGGCGTGGGTGCTGGCGCAGGGGCCGCACGTGGTCCCGGTGCCGGGGGCCAAGCGGGAGCGCTGGGTCACCGAGAACGCGGGGGCGGCCGGCCTGCGGCTGACCGCTGTGGACCTCGCGGAGGTGGCGGGGCTGCCCGGGGCGCTGGGCTCCTGGGACTGAGACCGCGCGAATGGGACTGAGACCGCGCGGATCACGTAGGGACAGTTTGGGCGCGGCAATCCCCGCACCCCGCGATACGGGATTCGTTGATCGGGAACCCGTGGGACGCGAGCGGTGTATGAACAGAGGGACCGCCGCGTCGAAGGGAACCCTGATGGTGCAACGTCGAGTCGTGACAGCCGTGTTGGCCACGGCCGCGCTCGTGGTGACGGCCGGCTGTTCCTCCGGGGGCGGGGGATCACCGGGCGGCAGGAGCGCGTTTCCGAGCGCCGGGAGTACGAAGCCGGGGTCGTCGTCCTCCGCACAGGCCGCCGAGGAGACGCCACCCGCCAAGGGCTCGGTGAAGGTCGTGCGCACCGTCACCGAGGACCTCAAAACCCCCTGGGGCCTCGCACCGCTGCCCGAGGGCGGTCTGCTGGTGTCCTCGCGGGACGAGGGGACGATCACACGGATCGACGAGAAGACCGGCAAGAAGACGGAGCTGGGCGACGTTCCGGGGGTGGCCCCCGCGGGAGAGGGCGGCCTCATGGGCATCGCGCTCTCCCCCGGCTACGCCTCCGACCACATGATCTACGCCTACTTCACGACGGCCTCGGACAACCGCATCGTCCGCATGCTGTACGACGAGAAGAAGCCGCCCGGGGAGCAGCTGGGCGCCCCGGACACCATCTTCAAGGGCATCCCCAAGGGAATGATCCACAACGGCGGCCGGATCGCGTTCGGTCCGGACAAGATGCTGTACGCGGGCGCGGGTGAGACAGGTGACCGGGGACTGGCCCAGGACAAGAAGGCGCTGGGCGGCAAGATCCTGCGGATGACTGCGGACGGCGAGCCCGCGCCGGGCAACCCGTTCGGCGACTCGGTCGTCTACTCGTACGGGCATCGCAATGTGCAGGGCCTCGCCTGGGACGACAAGCAGCGCCTGTGGGCCTCCGAGTTCGGCCAGGACACCTGGGACGAGCTGAACCAGATCAAGCCGGGCGACAACTACGGCTGGCCGGTGGTCGAGGGCAGGAGCGACAACCCCAAGTACCACAATCCCGTCGCCCAGTGGCACACCGACGATGCCTCCCCCAGCGGCATCGCCTACGCCGAGGGCTCCATCTGGATGGCGGGCCTCAAGGGCGAACGCCTGTGGCGCATCCCCCTGAACGGCACGAAGGCCTCCGCCGCCCCCGAGGCCTTCCTCAAGGGCAAGTACGGCCGCCTGCGCACGGTCGTCTCCGCGGGCGGCGACAAACTCTGGCTGACGACCAGCGAGACGGACGGCCGCGGCAGCCCGGGGAAGGGGGACGACCGGATCCTGGAGCTGGAGGTGAAGTAGCGCAGACGTCGGCGGACGCGTCAGGTCTCGTCCGGCTGCGTCTCGTGCTCCGGCTGCTCCTGCTGCTCCGGCTTCGGCGGCCGTACGACCACCTTGCCCGAGGACAGGTCTATGGGGCCGCGGCCCGGGTCGCCGTCGTTCAGGTCCACGCGCGTCAGTTCCAGTCGCTTGCGTTCGTCGTCGGTGTGCTTGCGGCCTGGTGCGAACAGTTCCTCGAACATGTTGAACACGGCGCCTCCCTCGGCCCGGATCCCTTACAGCGTAGGTCTCAGCCCACCGCCTGCGCAGCGGGGGCCTCCGGCGGGAACAGCCCCAGCCGATGTGCCAGCGCCGCCGCCTCTCCCCTCCCTGAGACGTCCAGCTTGGCCAGAATGTTCGAGACGTGGACGCTGGCGGTCTTCGGGGAGATGAACAGCTCCTCGGCGATCTGGCGGTTGCTGCGGCCGGCGGTGACGAGGCGGAGGACGTCGCGCTCGCGGCTGGTGAGGCCGAGGCTCGTCACCGGGTCGACGGGGGCGAGGGCGGACCGTGCGGGGACCTGGGCCAGGGGGAGGCGGGCTCGCTGGGCCAGCAGTGCGACGGAGTCGGCGAGCGGGCGCGCGCCGAGGTGGTCGGCGGCGGCCCGGGCCAGCCTCAGCAGTTCCGTGGCGCGGGCGCGGTCGTCCTCGTCCGCACCGGAGGTCAGCAGGGCCTCGGCGAGGCGGTGGCGGACGCGGGCGAGATCGTAGGGGCGCTCCAGGGATTCGAAGGCGGTGACCACGTCGGACCACTGGTGCCCGGTGATCATGCCTTCGGCGCGGCTGAGTTCGGCACGCACCCACTCCCCGTACGCGCGCCAGATGGGTGCGCCCGTGGCCAGGGATTTCGCGGCCCCGCGGATGTGCTCCACGGTTTCGGCGCGGGCCGCCTCGGCGGCGGGCAGCCCACGGGCGTCGGCCTCCGCGGTGGCGGCGGCGAGCAGCAGAGGCCATGCGTAGCGCTGGGTGCCGGGCGGGAAGCCCGCGTCGACGGCCTGAGCCAGTACGGTGCGGGCGTCGAGGAGGCGTCCCTCGGCGGCGGCGATGCCGATCGCGGTGCGCATCAGGGGCAGGGTGTGCTGGGGCATGGGGTCGTGGGTGCCGAAGTGGCCTCGCGCGGCCGCCAGTTGGCGCCCGGCCTCGGCGAGGTCGCCGCGGGCGAGCGCGAGATAGGACAGACGGGTGGCGCCGACACCTGAGGCCTTGCCGCTGAGCCCGACACGCAGCGCGTTTCCCGCGGCCTCGACGGCTTCGTCCCACTGGCCGAGCGCGTAGAGGGACTCGGACAGGTTGCCCCAGACCCAGGCCTTGGTGTCGAGCAGGCCTGTCTTGCGGGCGAGTTCGGCGCCCTCCCGCAGGATCGCGACGGCCTCGGCGGAGCGGCCGACCGATTCCAGGTGCGACGGCAGGTTGATGTGGACCCGGCCCACGACGTGCGAGCCGCCGTGCCGGATCACCTGCTCCTTGACCTCGTGCATCTCCGCGAGCCCCGCCTCGACGTCACCCGCGTCGACCATGAGGCCGCCGAGCGTGAGCCGGGCGTTCAGCTCGGTTTCCCGGGCACCCACCATGCGCGCGTACTCCACGGCGCGCTCGGCGGCGGTGAGGGCGCCGGCGCCCGGTTCGTGCAGCATGCACCAGGCGGCCACGCTGGACAGGACGTCGGCGTGTACCTCCGACGGCGGCAGGCCCCGTACCAGGTCCTGGGCGTTGGCGAGTTCCTTCCAGCCGTCGCCGCGGGCCAGGCTCTGGACCAGCCGTGAGCGCTGCGCCCAGAACCAGGCGGAGCGCAGCGGGTCGTCCTCGTCCTCCAAGAGGCGCAGGGCCTTCTTGGTGATCTTCAGGGCGCGCTCACGCTGCCCTCCCAGCCGGCCCGCGACGGCCGCCTCGGCCATCAGGTCGAGGTAGCGCAGGGGCGTGGTGGCCGGGTCGCAGCCGCAAGGAGGGTAGACCTCCACGTAGTCGACGGGGCGCAGTTCGGCTCGTACGGCGTCGGGGGCGACGTCCCACAGTTCCATGGCCCGTTCCAGGAGCCCGAGTTGCTCGGAATGGGCGTGGCGGCAGCGGGCCTCGACGGAGGCGTCGAGGACGGCGGGGAGGGCCTTGGCGGCGTCATGGGCGTGGTACCAGTAGCTGGCCAGGCGGGTGGGCCGCTCGTCGGCCGGTACGAGCGTCGGGTCGGCCTCCAGGGCCTCGGCGTAACGGCGGTTGAGGCGGGAGCGCTCGCCGGGCAGCAGGTCGTCGCTGACGGCCTCGCGGACCAGGGAGTGGCGGAAGCGGTAGCCGTCGCCGCCGGGTGAGGCGAGCAGGATGTTGGCGCCGACGCAGGCCCGCAGCGCCTCGATGAGGTCGTCCTCGGCCAGCCGGGCCACTGCGGCGAGCAGCGGGTACTCGACGGTGGAGCCGCCCTCGGCGACGATCCGGGCGACCCGCTGGGCGCTCTCCGGCAGGCTCTCGACGCGGACGAGGAGCAGGTCGCGCAGGGAGTCCGTGAGCCCCGTACGACAGCCCTCGTGGGCGGCGACGGCGAGTTCCTCGACGAAGAAGGCGTTGCCGTCGGAGCGGGCGAAGATCTCGTCGACCTGGGCCGGGTCGGGTTCATGGGCGAGGATTCCGGCGATCTGGCGGCCGACCTCGGCGCGGGTGAAGCGGCCCAGTTCGATGCGCCGGACCGTGCGCAGGCGGTCGAGTTCGGCGAGCAGGGGGCGCAGCGGGTGGCGGCGGTGGATGTCGTCGGCGCGGTAGGAGGCGATCACGACGAGGCGGCCGCTGCGCAGGGTGCGGAAGAGGTAGGCGAGCAGATGGCGGGTGGAGGCGTCGGCCCAGTGCAGGTCTTCGAGGGCGACGACGACCGTGCGGTCGGCGGCGACGCGCTCCAGGAGACGGGCGGTGAGCTCGAAGAGACGGGCCATGCCCTCCTCGTCGTACCTCCGGCCTCGGGTGGCCTCGGCCAGCTCGGGCAGCAGCCGGGCCAGCTCCTCCTCCTGTCCGGCGGCCGCGGCGGCGAGTTCGTCGGGGAGCCGGCGGCGCAGGGCGCGCAGGGCGGTGGAGAACGGTGCGAAGGGGAGCCCGTCGGCGCCGATCTCGACACAGCCGCCGCACGCGACGACGGCGCCCTCGCGACCGGCCGCCGCGGCGAACTCCTCGAGGAGGCGGGTCTTTCCGACCCCGGCCTCTCCGCCGAGCAGCAATGCCTGTGGCTCGCCCGCTGCGGCGCGGGCGAGCGCATCGTTCAACACCCCTAGTTCATCGGCGCGTCCGACGAACACCGGGCTGACGGACCTGGTCTCCACAGGCTCGAGCATCGCACAGGGGTCCGACAGCGCGGCACCGAATATCGGCAGGGCGATGTGCGCCGCGGATGCCGGCAGCGGAGGACGGCGGCCGACCCCCGTACGGCCACCGTCCCCCGCCACCCGAGGACGGCCGCTGGTGGCGCGGCCGTCCAGCCCTGCCCCGGCGTTCACGCGGCGCGGGCGAACCGGTGCCGGCGGGGACGGTGGCTATGGGCCTGCCCCTCCGTGTCGTTCTGTCCGGACTCGCGGGCGGCGGCGCGGCGGGCGGCACGTCGGCCGCGGAGGGCCTCCTGCGCCAGCCGGTGGTTCTGGGCCGCGTGGATCAGCTCCGCGGACCGGATCTGGTGAAGCTCGTACTCGAACATCTGGTACCCCTGGTGAAGAGTCGGTTTCGGCCTCGCTTGTTCGCGATGCCTCAACCTTCGTCTCCCAGGGGGGTGCGGCACATCGGGAGAGTTCCGCATCTTGAGCACGCGAAGGGCCTTAGGTCCGCCGTAAGTGACTTACGCCGGCTCTAAGGCCCCTCAGACGGTGCGGAGATTCAGCTGGTGGAGGGCAGTCCGAGCAGGATGTCGGAGTACTTGGCGACCGCGAGCACCAGGCCGATGACGCCGAGCGAGACGCCGGCCCAGGCGACGGACTTGATCCAGGCGGCCTGCGGCTTGCCGGGGGCTCCGAAGGCGGGCCGGACCAGGACCACGACGCCGACGATCAGCGCCAACAGCGCGAAGAGGCCGCCGACCACGGCGGTGGTCGCCCAGGCGTCGCCGTAGACCTCCTTGACCTGCGTGGCGACGGTCGCGGTGGACGAGGTCCGCAGCTGGCCGACGAGCGTCTCGCGCGCGGCCGCCACGGTGGCGACCCAGCTGCCGGTGAGCGACACGATGCCGAGCCCGGCGGAGACAATGGCGGCGGCACCCTGGCCCACTCCGGTCGCGCCCTGCTCGGCCACGGGGGCGCCGTCGCCCTCCTCCACGGCCTCGTCCTGCTCCTCGGAAGAGGCCTCTGCCTCTGTCTCTGCTTCCGTCTCGGCCTCGGTCCCGGCCTCCGTCTTAGCAGTTACGTCGGTCTTGGTGACGTCCACCGTCTCCTCGTCGCGCTTCGCCTCGGCGCCGGTCTCGACCCCGGCCTCGTCAACTGTCTTGGTTCCCATGCCCCGCACCGTACGGACGCTGTCTGAGAAGTTCCTTAATGATCGTTGTGAGCGGCACGCGCGCGTGCGATACGCCATTCGGGGGCGAGCACCGACCAGACCTCCATGTCGTGGCGCGTCCCCCGGTAGGGGTAGCTCTCGCGCATTACTCCGTCGCGGGTCATGCCGAGCCGCCGCGCCACGTTCAGGCTCGGTTCGTTGGCGGACGGGGCGATCCACTCCACGCGGTGCATGCCGCGTTCCTCGATCGCCCAGTCGATGAGGAGGCGCATGCCGCGGGTGACGAGCCCGCGCCCGGCCGCCGAGGGCTCCAGCCAGCAGCCGGTCTCGCAGATGCCCTGCGCGGTGTCGAAGATCCGGAAGATCAGCCCGCCGACGAGTTTCCCGCCCAGCCAGATTCCGTGCAGGCTGCCACGGTCGGCGGCGCGCTTGTCGGCGTACGACTGGAGGAAGGCCCGGGCCGATTCGAGGTCCGTCACATGGTCCGGGAGCGAGACGTGGCGCCCGATGTAGTCGCGGCCACGCTCCATGTGCGCGAAGAACTCCTCGGTCTGCCAGGCCTCCAGGGGCCGCAGCTCCGCTCCGTCGTCACCCAGGGATATCGCGTACATCCTGCCGCCGCTCCTTGTCCAGTACGTCCGCCACCTCGGCGTCCGTCGCCGCGGCCAGCCTCTCATGGGCGGCGCGGCACTCGGGGGGTTCGATGCTGATGCGCGGCAGCCGCTGGTCGAGCCAGCGGGGCAGCCACCAGTTGGCGCCGCCGAGCAGGTGCATGAGAGCGGGCACCAGGAGCGTACGCAGGACGAAGGCGTCGAGGGCGACGGCAGAGGCGAGGGCGATGCCGAACATCGCGATGACGCGGTCGCCGCTGAGGACGAAGGCGAGGAACACCGAGATCATGATCACGGCGGCGGAGTTGATCACCCGGCTGGTCTCGGCGAGGCCGACCCGGACGGCGCGCCGGTTGTCGCCCGTCTCCAGCCACTCCTCGTACATCCGGCTGACCAGGAAGACCTGGTAGTCCATGGAGAGCCCGAACAGCACCGACACCATGATCACGGGAAGGAACGGTTCGATCGGGCCCGCGCGGCCGAGACCGAGCAGCTCGCTGCCCCAGCCCCACTGGAAGATCGCGACGACGACTCCGAAGGCGGCGGCGACGGCGGCGATGTTCATGGCGGCGGCCTTGAGGGGGATGCCGATCGAGCGGAAGGCGAGCAGGAGCAGGACACAGCCGAGGCTGATCACGACGCCCACGAAGAGCGGGAGCTTGCCGACGATGACATCCGCGAAGTCGTCATAGCTGGCCGTTACGCCGCCGACACGCACATCGAGCGTGGTGTCCGCCTCGGCGCGCGGCAGTACGCCGTCGCGCAGCCGGCCGACGAGGTCGCTGGTCTTCTGGGACTGCGGCGCTGAGTTCGGGACGACGGTGAGGTACGCGGTGTCACCACCGGTGTTGTACGTCACCGGGGTGACCGAGGCGACACCCTGGGTCGCCCGGAGCGTGGCGTCCAGATTGTCGAGCGCCAGCTTGTCCTCGGCGCCGCCGACCTTGGTGACGAGGGTGAGGGGCCCGTTCACGCCGGGACCGAAACCCTCCGCGATCAGGTCGTACGCCCCTCGCGTGGTCGCCGACTTCGGGTCGTTGCCCTGGTCGGAGGTGCCGAGATGGAGCGAGAGCGTGGGCAGCGCGAGCAGCGCCATCACGACCACGGCGACGGCTGCGAGCAGCTTGGGATGACGCTCGACGAGGACGGACCAGCGGGCGGCGAACCCGGTGGGGATCTCCGGCTCGGGCCCGAGCTCGTACAGCCGGCGCCGCTCACGGCGGCTCAACGCGCGTGGACCGATGAAGGAGAGCAGCGCGGGCAGCAGCGTCACCGAGGCGGCGACGGTGAGCACGACGGTCAGACAGGCGGCGATCGCGACGCCGTTGAGGAAGCCGAGCCGCAGGATGAGCATGCCGAGCAGGGCGATGCAGACGGTGGCGCCCGCGAAGACAACGGCGCGACCGGTGGTGGCGACGGCGTTGCGCGCGGCCTCGGCCACCGCAAGCCCGCGTTTGAGGCCTCGCCGATGCCGGGTCACGATGAACAGCGCGTAGTCGATGCCGACGCCGAGCCCGATCAGCATGCCGAGCATCGGGGCGAAGTCGGCGACGGTCATGGCATGCCCCAGGAGCACGACTGAGGCGTACGCCGTGCCCACGCCGACCAGGGCGGTGGCGATGGGCAGCAGGGAGGCGGCGAGCGAGCCGAAGGCGAGGAAGAGGACCACGGCGGCGACGATCACGCCGACGATCTCGGCGAGGTGGCCTTCCGAGGATTCGGTGAGCCCGATCGCGCCGCCGCCCAGCTCCACTTGGAGCCCCTTGGCCTCGGCGGCCCTCGCGACGCGGACGACGGCCCGCGCCTCGCCCTTGCCGATGTGCTCGGCCTGGTCGTCGAAGGTGATGGTGGCGTACGCCGTACGCCCGTCGGAGCTGATCCGCGCCGATCGCCGGCCCTCGTACGGGCTGACGACGGAGGCCACCCCGGGCAGGTCCGCGATCTTCTCCAGGGCCCGGCTCATCGTCTGTTCGACGTCGGGGGAACGCACGGTGCCGGGGCTGGTGTGCCAGACGACGGTGTCGCTGTCACCGCCGAGGCCGGGGAAGCCGTCGCGCAGGAGCTGGGTGGCGCGGCCCGACTCGGTGCCGGGTGCCTGGTAGTCGTTCGAGTAGGCGGAACCCGTGACGGCCGCGGCGGCGGAGACAGCGCCGAGGGAGAGGAGCCACAGCAGAACGACCACGAGGCGGCGTCGGACACACCAGTGCGCAAGGGCTGCCACGGACGAGCTCCCTGGGGGATTTGTGGATCTTTACCGGGAACTGCCCGCAAAGAACGCATGACTTATGCGTCATCACTCTTGCAGCCACAAGTGATCAATTGCCTCATTCATGGGTTTACACACACGAGTGCGACCCATTTCACAAGACAATTGGGTGAACTCTGTCGTCTCAGTCGAACTGGTCGCCGATCGCCATCACCAACAGCCCGGCGATCAACAGCCACAGGGCCCGTCGGGTGCGTCCCCGGGCACCCAGCACGGACGCGAGAGCGCAGACGGTGGCGCCCGAGGCGTAGGCGACCGGCACGAGCGTGGTCGTGGACCCGGTGGAGCGCAGCGCGGACGCCGCGAGGCCGGCCAGGGTCAGCAGCGCGCCGGTCCCGGCCGCCGTCCATCGGGCCCGGCGCGCCTCGTGTGCCGGATCCTCGTAGTCGTGCGGTTCGGAGTCACTGCTTCCACTCATGGCGCGGGAGCGTAGCGCCCGCGCATGTGCGCCTGTTCACCCGATGACATGCCTAGGGGGGTGCATCGGAATCGATGCACCCCCCTAGGGCTGACAAAACGCCTGACCTCAGCCCTCGCTGACGCCCAGCTTCTCCAGGATGAGCTCCTTGACGCGGGCCGCGTCGGCCTGGCCGCGGGTGGCCTTCATGACCGCGCCGACGAGCGCGCCGACGGCCTGGACCTTGCCGCCGCGGATCTTGTCGGCGATGCCCGCGTTCCCGGCGATGGCCTCGTCGACGGCTGCGGTCAGCGCGCCCTCGTCCGAGACGACCTTCAGACCGCGCTTGTCGACGACCTCGTCCGGGGTGCCCTCGCCTGCGAGGACGCCCTCGATGACCTGACGGGCCAGCTTGTCGTTCAGGTCCCCGGAGGTGACGAGCTCGGCCACCCGGGCGACCTGCGCCGGGGTGATCGGCAGGTCCTCCAGGGCCTTGCCCGACTCGTTGGCGCTGCGGGCCAGTTCGCCCATCCACCACTTGCGGGCGGACGCGGCGTCGGCACCGGCCTCGATCGTGGCGACGATCGGGTCGATGGCACCGGCGTTGAGGATCGACTGCATGTCGTGCGCCGAGACGCCCCACTCCTCACGGAGGCGGTTGCGACGCGCGAGCGGCTGCTCGGGCAGGCCCGCGCGCAGCTCCTCGACCCACGCACGGGACGGGGCGATGGGGACGAGGTCGGGCTCCGGGAAGTACCGGTAGTCCTCGGCCTCCTCCTTCACGCGGCCCGAGGTCGTGGACCCGGTGTCCTCGTGGAAGTGGCGGGTCTCCTGGATGATCGTGCCGCCGGAGTTCAGCACCGCGGCGTGCCGCTGGATCTCGAAGCGGGCCGCGCGCTCCACGGAGCGCAGGGAGTTGACGTTCTTGGTCTCACTCCGCGTGCCGAACTTCTCCGTGCCGATGGGCCGCAGCGACAGGTTCACGTCGCAGCGCATCTGCCCCATCTCCATGCGGGCTTCCGACACACCGAGCGCCTTGATGAGCTCGCGCAGCTCGGCTACGTACGCCTTGGCGACCTCGGGAGCGCGCTCGCCCGCGCCCTCGATCGGCTTGGTGACGATCTCGATGAGCGGGATGCCCGCGCGGTTGTAGTCGAGCAGGGAGTGCGAGGCGCCGTGGATTCGGCCCGTCGCGCCGCCCACGTGCGTCGACTTGCCGGTGTCCTCCTCCATGTGGGCGCGCTCGATCTGCACGCGGAAGACCTCGCCGTCCTCCATCTGGACGTCGAGGTAGCCGTTGAAGGCGATCGGCTCGTCGTACTGGGAGGTCTGGAAGTTCTTCGGCATGTCCGGATAGAAGTAGTTCTTCCGGGCGAAGCGGCACCACTCGGCGATCTCGCAGTGCAGCGCGAGACCGATCTTGATGGCGGACTCGATGCCGATCGCGTTGACGACGGGCAGCGCGCCGGGCATGCCGAGGCAGGTCGGGCAGGTCTGCGAGTTGGGCTCGGCGCCCAGCTCGGTCGAACAGCCGCAGAACATCTTGGTCCTGGTGCCGAGTTCGACATGGACTTCGAGGCCCATGACGGGGTCGTACGACGCCAGCGCGTCCTCGTACGACACCAGGTCGGTCGTGGTGGTCACGGTGAAAACTTCCCTCTCAGCCCAGCAGGACGTCGTCGTCGCCCAGGCGCTTGAGCTCCCGGTAGAGGATGGCGAGGCCGGTGACGATGGCGGCGGCGGACACGGCCGCGTCGATGAGGCGCAGCGTGTCGTGCTCGAAGCGGGCCTTCTTGGCCTGCTTGACGACGCTGACGGCACCGAACGCGGTGGTCGCGATGGACAGGTACGTACCGGACTTGGACTTCTTGAAGCCCTTGGCCTTGGACAGTGCCTTACTCACAACGACGGAGCCTCCTCGAGCAGCGGGTGGCCCCACTTTTCCACGAAGGCGGCCTCGACGGCGGCGCCGACCTTGTACAGACGGTCGTCCTTCAGGGCCGGGGCGATGATCTGCAGACCGACGGGGAGGTTGTCCTCCGGGGCGAGACCGCAGGGCAGCGACATCGCGGAGTTGCCCGCCAGGTTGGTCGGGATGGTGCAGAGGTCCGCGAGGTACATCGCCATCGGGTCGTCGGCGCGCTCACCGATCGGGAAGGCGGTGGTGGGCGTGGTCGGGGAGACGATCACATCCACCTGCTCGAACGACTTCTCGAAGTCGCGGGTGATGAGCGTACGGACCTTCTGGGCGCTGCCGTAGTACGCGTCGTAGTAGCCGGAGCTGAGGGCGTACGTGCCGAGCATGATGCGGCGCTTGACCTCGGGACCGAAGCCCTCCTCGCGGGTGAGGGCGGTGACGTCCTCGGCGGAGTGCGCGCCGTCGTCGCCGGTACGCAGGCCGTAGCGCAGGCCGTCGAAGCGGGCGAGGTTGCTCGAACACTCGGACGGAGCGATCAGGTAGTACGCGGAGAGCGCCAGGTCGAAGGACGGGCAGTCCAGTTCGACGATCTCGGCGCCCAGCTCCTTGAGCACGTCGACGGCCTCGTCGAAGCGCTGCACGACACCGGCCTGGTAGCCCTCGCCGCGGAACTGCTTGACGACGCCCACGCGCATGCCCGCCACGCTGCCGTTGCGGGCGGCCTCGACGACCGGCGGGACCGGGGCGTCGATGGAGGTCGAGTCGAGCGGGTCGTGTCCGGCGATCACCTCGTGCAGGAGGGCCGCGTCCAGCACCGTACGGGCACAGGGCCCTCCCTGGTCGAGGGAGGACGAGAAGGCGACCATGCCGTAGCGGGAGACCCCGCCGTACGTGGGCTTGACGCCGACCGTGCCGGTGACGGCGGCGGGCTGGCGGATGGAGCCACCCGTGTCGGTGCCGATCGCCAGGGGCGACTGGAAGGAGGCGAGGGCGGCGGAGGAGCCACCGCCCGAGCCGCCGGGGATGCGGGTGAGGTCCCAAGGGTTGCCGGTGGGCCCGTACGCGCTGTTCTCGGTGGAGGACCCCATGGCGAACTCGTCCATGTTGGTCTTGCCGAGGATGATCACGTCGGCGGCCTTCAGCCGCTTGGTGACGGTGGCGTCGTACGGCGGGATCCAGCCCTCGAGGATCTTCGAGCCGACGGTCGTCGGGATCCCCTCGGTGGTGAAGATGTCCTTGAGCGCGAGCGGTACGCCGGCCAGTGGGCCGAGCTTCTCGCCGCGCTCCCGCTTCGCGTCGACGGCGCGCGCCTGGGCGAGGGCACCCTCACGGTCGACGTGCAGGAAGGCGTGCACCTTCTCGTCGACGGCCTCGATACGGGCGAGGTGGGCCTCGGTGACCTGGACGGCGGTGAGCTCGCCGGCCGCGATCTTGGCAGCGATCTCCGCTGCCGTCAGCTTGATGATGTCCGTCATGTGATTAGTCCTCCCCCAGGATCTGCGGCACCTTGAAACGCTGCTGCTCCTGGGCCGGGGCGCCGGAGAGCGCCTGCTCGGGGGTGAGCGACGGACGGACCTCGTCCGCGCGCATGACGTTCGTCAGCGGCAGCGGATGAGAGGTCGGCGGTACGTCTTGGTCGGCGACCTCGCTGACGCGGGCGACCGCGCCGATGATGTCGTCGAGCTGGCCTGCGAAGTGGTCGAGTTCTTCGCCCTTCAGCTCCAGACGCGCCAGCCGTGCGAGGTGGGCGACCTCCTCGCGCGTGATGCCAGGCATGCAGCGATCCTCTGGGGTGAGTGCGTGTGGTTTGCGCTCAATCCTATGGGGCCGCGCCCCATGCCCGCGCAAGGGTTTCCCGCGCTGCGCGACGCGGCCTCACTCGGCGAGCTTGCGTGCGTCCCAAACCGCGCTGTGCAGGAAGTGGTACAAGGGCGAAGCGAGTAGAGCGTCGATAGAATAGCTAGCGGCCGCGCGGGAACTGGCCGAGGCCGAGGGCTGGGACGCGGTGACCACACGGCGGCTGGCCGCCGAGATCGAGTACAGCCAGCCCGTCCTCTACAGCCGCTTCAAGGGCAAGGACGCCATCATGGGCGCCGTCGCGGTGCAGGGCTTCGCCGAGATGGCCGCCGAGCTGCGTACGGCGCGGGCCGCGGCGACGGGCGCGCGAGGCGCTGGCGGCGGTGGGAGAGGCTTACACCGCCTTCGCGCGGCGGCGGCCCGCGCTGTACGACGCCATGTTCACGCGCACGGTGGACGTGCCGTTCGCCACACCCGAGGCGCCCGCGGCCCTGCGGGAGGCGTTCGGCGAACTGGCGCAAGCCGTCGAGCCGATCGCGGCCGACGGCGACGACGCCGGGCTCCTCACGGAGACGTACTGGGCCGGTCTGCACAGCCTGGTCACGCTGATGCGCAGTGGTCGGCTACCGGAGGAAGAACACGACCGCCGACTCGCCCTGCTGATCCGACACTTCCCGGCGGCGTGAACTGAGACCGGACCGGCTGCGCCGTCTCTGATGACCGCGACGGCCGACTCTTTCGGGGCGGAACGGGCGCGATGGGCGGGCGGGGGCGGC
>NZ_JBEZKJ010000092.1:0-31432 GCF_040651675.1 Streptomyces sp. NPDC048415
CTCAAGTCGCTTGGCACTGGCGGTGTCCGTCTCCTTGGCGAGCGCGGCCTCCTCGATCTCCAGGCGGGTCTCCCGGCGTATGCGCGGACGGCTCAGCCGAGCGGCATCCCGTTCAGCGGCAGGCCCTGCGTGGGCAGCCCCTGCAGCGGCACGCCCCCGAGCAGCCCGGCCACGGGCGCGGCCGGCCCGGCGGCGTGGACGCGTGCGGCGGCGGGCTGGACGGCGGTCAGGCCGCCACCGAGGGCGCTCTGCCCCTGGGCGATCGTCTCGCCCGCACCGGGCAGCGCCGTGGCGACGTTCTCGGCGGGCAGCGTCCTGGTGACGGTGTCCAGCGCCGCGGAAGTGTCCGGTACGGCCGGCGCCGCGTTCGCGGCACCCGCGCCGGCAGCGGCGAAGGCGGCACCGAGAGCGGCGACACCGAGGGTCTTGGCAGCAGACTGCTTCATATGAAATGCGTCCTTGGATCCGTGAGACGGGGATGTGAGCGGTCCAAAAACGTAAACACGCAAAGCCAGCCTCCGCAAACATCAAGAAGCGGCCGAGTCATGGAGAAGGAGTGAAGACCCGGCCTCTTCCCAACCCCTCCGATCAGGCCTTATCTCCGACAGACCCGCTGGTGGAGGCGGTCTGCTGGAACAGCCATTCGGACTTCAGCTCGGCATATCCCGGCTTGACCACGTCATTGATCATAGCCAGTCGTTCGTCGAAAGGAATGAAAGCTGACTTCATAGCATTGACCGAGAACCACTGCAGATCATCGAGCGTATAACCGAACGCCTCGACAAGGTGCTCGAATTCCTGGCTCATGCTCGTACCCGACATGAGCCGGTTGTCCGTGTTCACCGTCGCCCGGAAATGCAGCCGCCGCAGCAGCCCGATCGGATGGGCGGCGTACGAGTCGGCGGCACCGGTCTGCAGGTTGGAGCTGGGGCACATCTCCAACGGAATCCGCTTGTCGCGGACGTACGAGGCCAGCCGCCCGAGCTTCACCGAGCCGTCCTCGTGGACCTGGATGTCGTCGATGATCCGTACGCCGTGTCCGAGCCGGTCGGCACCGCACCACTGGAGCGCCTGCCAGATGGACGGCAGACCGAAGGCCTCGCCGGCGTGGATGGTGAAGTGGTTGTTCTCGCGCTTGAGGTACTCGAAGGCGTCGAGGTGCCGGGTGGGCGGGAACCCGGCCTCGGCACCGGCGATGTCGAAGCCGACAACACCGAGGTCCCGGTACCGATTGGCGAGTTCGGCGATCTCCAGGGCGCGGGCCGCGTGCCGCATGGCGGTCAGCAGCGCGCCCACCCGGATCCGGTGGCCGCTCTCCCGCGCCCGCCGTTCCCCTTCCCGGAAGCCCTCGTTGACCGCCTCGACGACTTCCTCGAGGGTGAGCCCGGCTTCCAGATGCTGTTCGGGCGCGTACCGCACCTCGGCGTAGACGACACCGTCCTCGGCGAGGTCCTCGGCGCACTCGGCGGCGACCCGGACGAGAGCGTCACGGGTCTGCATGACGGCGCAGGTGTGGGCGAACGTCTCCAGGTACCGCTCCAGCGAACCCGAGTCGGCGGCCTCACGGAACCAGCCGCCGAGCTTGTCCGGATCGGTCTCGGGGAGGTGGGAATAGCCCGTTTCCCGGGCGAGTTCGACGATCGTCCCGGGGCGCAGACCCCCGTCGAGGTGATCGTGCAGCAGGACCTTGGGCGCCCGGCGGATCTGTTCCGAGCTGGGGGTGTTCTGGATCTGGCTCGTCATTTTCGCACTCTAGACCCTACGCGCGTAGATCTCCCGTTGTACGAAACCGTCGATACGTAACGGTGACCGTGCGGACGGGTGGCGTACACCCTCGCTTCTGAGACTGTTCTGTCATGGCACAGCAAGCGACGCCGGTTCCCAGGGCCCGGCTGGGGAGGGCGCTCGGCCCGGAGCCGACGGCGGTCAGCGGAGTGGTTCTGCTGCTCCCGGGCGGCGAGGAGACCTCGGCGCGCAGACCCTCCCCCCTGATGGCGACCGCCTCCGTACGCGCGTTGGGACGCCGCCTCACCCGCGCGGGGCAGACGGAAGGCCTGGTCACGCACGTGGTGCACTACCAGTTTCGCGGCTGGAACGGCAGCGAGGCGCACCTGGCGCGCGACGCGTCCTGGGCGAGCGAGGAGGTCGTACGCCGTTACGGGGACGTCCCGGTCTGTCTGGCCGGCGTCGGCATGGGCGGCCGTGCGGCGCTGCGCGCGGGCGGGCACACGGCGGTCAACTCCGTCCTGGCGCTCGCTCCTTGGCTGCCCGAGGACGATGTGGCGGCGCCACCCGAACCGGTGAAGCAGCTGGCCGGACGGCGGGTGCTGATCGTGCACGGCACGAACGACGAGCGCACCGACCCGGAGCTGTCCTTCCGGCTCGCCTCGCGCGCGAAGAAGGCCAACCGCGACATCTGCCGCTTCGAGGTGCACTCCGACGGCCACGGGCTGCACCAGCACCGGGCCGAAGTCCACGCCCTCGCGGAGGACTTCGTCCTCGGAACCCTGTTCGGGCGCGCCTTCTCCCGCCCGGTCCAGGACGCCCTCGCCGCACCACCGCCCCTGGGCCTGCGGATGCCACTGGCGGCGGGCTTCGGGCAGTCCCTGCGTCGTTAGGCCTAGTCGGGCAGCAGATACCCCCGCCGGGACAGCAGGAACTTCTTGAAGGCGGCCACCGGTGGGGTGTCCAGGTGGCCGTCGAGCCAGGCGACGCCGATCTCGCGTACGGCCCGCGGGGCGGTGACGGTCAGTTCGACAACTCCGGGCCGGGCGACGGCCGGTGGGGGCAGCAGGGCGACACCGAGACCCGCGGCGACGAGTCCCCTCAGCGTCTCGGCCTCCTCCCCCTCGAAGGCGATCCGCGGCTTGAAGCCCGCCTCCTGGCAGAGGTCGTCGGTGATGCGGCGCATGCCGTAGCCGGGTTCCAGGGTCACGAAGGTCTCGTCGGCGGCCTCGGCGAGCCGGATGCGTTTGCGGGCGGCGAGGCGGTGGTCGGCCGGCACGACGAGCCGCAGCTTCTGCTCATCCAGCCGGCGGCCCACCAGATCGGGCGCGTCCGGCACGGGCGAGGTGAGGCACAGGTCCAGCTCGCCCGAGCGCAGCCGCTCCAGCATCGCCTCGCCGTAGTTCTGGACGAGGCTGAAGCGGACTCGTGGATGGTCGGCGCGGAAGGCGCGGATCAGCCCCGGCACCGTCTCGGAGCCCATGGTGTGCAGGAAGCCGAAGGCGACCTTGCCGGTGGCCGGGTCGGCGTCGGCACGCACCTCGTCGGCGGCGCGCTCGATCTCGGCGAGGGCGCGCTCGACGGAGGCGAGGAACGTACGCCCTGCGGCCGTGAGGGAGAGGGTGCGGCCACGGCGGGCGAACAGGTCGACGCCCAGGTCCTGTTCGAGCCTGACCATGGCCCGCGACAGCGTCGACTGCGGGACCCGCATCTCCTGCGCGGCACGGGTGACGTGCTCGGTGCGGGCGACTCCGGCGAAGTACGCAAGGCGCGGGGCGAGCGCCGCAACGATGTCTTCTGTGTCACTGGACGGTGACAGTTGCCCCTCTGACCTCTGCTCATGCATCACGGGAACGATTATGGCGTTTCCATGCATTGGACGGATGAACGGTGGCTCTCTACTTTCGAAGCATGCCTTCCGCCAGTACCAAGGCGTCCATCACCGTGGACGCCGCTCCCTCCGTCCCTGTCGTCGACTCCCGCATGGCCCCGGGCGGGCCCGGCTACCGCCGGATGAGCTTCGCGCTCTTCCTCGCGGGCGTCGCGACCTTCGCGCTCCTCTACTCCACGCAGGCCCTCCTCCCGCTCGTCTCCACGGATTTCGGGGTCACCGCGAGTGAGGCGAGCTGGACGGTGTCGGCGGCGACGGGCGCGCTGGCCCTGTTCGTCCTTCCCATGAGCGCGCTGTCGGAGCGTTTTGGACGGCGTACGTTGATGACGGCGTCGCTTGCGGTGGCGGTGACCGTCGGGCTGCTCGTGCCGTTCGCCCCCTCGATCGGCGCGCTGGTGGCGCTGCGGGCGGTGCAGGGCGCGGCGCTGGCCGGACTTCCGGCGTCGGCCACGGCGTACCTGGCCGAGGAGGTCCGCCCCAAGGCCCTGATCACCGCGATCGGCCTCTTCGTCGCCGGTAACAGTGTCGGCGGGATGAGCGGCCGGGTCATCACCGGCTGGGTCGCGCAGGAGTGGGGCTGGCGGGTGGCCGTCGGCACGATAGGGGTGGTCGCGGTGGCGTGCGCGGTCGCCTTCCGGCTGCTGCTGCCGGCGCCGAAGCACTTCAAGGCGGGCTCGCTGCGGCCCCGCGTCCTGGCTCGCACGGTCCGCGACCACCTGGCGAACCCTCTGCTCTGCCGCCTGTACGCGATCGGCGCGCTGTTCATGATGATCTTCGGCGGGGTCTACACGGTGATCGGCTACCGCCTGACCGACGCCCCCTTCTCGCTTCCCCAGGGCGTCATCGGCTCGATCTTCCTCGTCTACCTGGTCGGTACGGTGTCGGCGTCGACGGCGGGCAGGCTGGTCGCGCGGCTCGGCCGCCGGGGTTCCCTGTACCTGGCGGGCGGTACGACGGCCTCCGGTCTGCTGCTCTCGCTGGCCGACTCCCTGGTCCTGATCCTGCTCGGACTTGTCCTCATCACCGCGGGGTTCTTCGCGGGGCACGCGGTGGCGTCGTCGTCGGTGAGCCACACCGCGACGCGGGGCCGGGCGCAGGCCTCCGCCCTCTACCAGTCCGCGTACTACATCGGCTCGAGCGCCGGCAGCACGATGGGGGCGGTCGCCTTTCACGCGGGCGGCTGGGCGGGCACCGTGTCCCTCGGCCTCCTCGCCATCCTCGGTGTCGTCACCATCACGGTCTTCGGCTCCCACGCGGCCAGGACCCAGTCCCGCCGGGAGCCGGCGCCGGCCCACTGAAAGGCGTTTCGCGCCCCCGCCGCCCCTACCCGACCCGTGCTTGGGGGCTCCGCCCCCAAATTCCCGCTCGTCAAGCGCCGGACGGGGCTGGCTCAGCCCCGTCCGGCGTTTGAGCGAAAAACCCTCTTGAGGCGCCATTGTCAGTGGGCTGCGGTAGCTTCCGAAGTGCTGGCGCAACGACGCGCGGGACGGGAAGACAGCCACAGGGGTGGGTTGGCGATGAGCGACGGCACGGCGACGACGACAGACCTGGACGTCCGGCTCGAGAAGCACCGGGTGGAGCTGACCGGGTACTGCTACCGGATGCTCGGCTCCTCCTTCGAGGCCGAGGACGCGGTACAGGACACGATGGTCCGCGCCTGGCGCAGCTATGACAAGTTCGAGGGCCGTTCCTCGATGCGCTCCTGGCTGTACCGGATCGCGACGAACGTGTGCCTGGACATGCTGAACGCGGGCAATAAAAGGGCCCGCCCCATGGACCTGACGGCCCCCTCCCCGCTGTCCCAGGCGGCCCTCACCCCCCGCCCGGACAACACCTGGCTGGAGCCGATGCCCGACGCCCGCGTACTGCCCACGGTCAGCGACCCGGCCGAGGCGGCCGTCGCGAAGGAGTCGGTGCGGCTCGCCTTCATGGCCGCCCTCCAGCAGCTGCCGCCCAAGCAGCGGGCCGTGCTCATCCTCCGCGAGGTCCTCGCCTGGAAGGCGAGCGAGGTCGCCGAGCTGCTCGGCACCTCGGTCGCCTCGGTCAACAGCGCGCTGCAGCGGGCCCGGGCCACCCTCGCCGACAACGAGGGAGCGGGCGCGGAGGCCGCCACCTCCGACCCGCTCGACGAGGAGCAGCAAAAGCTCCTGGAGCGCTATGTCGCAGCCTTCGAGGGCTACGACATGACGGCGCTGACAGCGCTGCTCCACGAGGACGCGATCATGACGATGCCGCCGTTCGACCTGTGGCTGCGCGGCACGGACGACATCACCGGATTCATGACGACGCTGGGCGCCGCCTGCGCGGACTCGCGCCTGGTGCCGGTGGAGGTCAACGGCCTGCCGGGATTCGCCCAGTACAAACCGGATGAGGAAGCGGGGGGCTACACGCCCTGGGCCGTCCAGGTACTGGAGATCTCAAAGGGCCGCATCACCGGGTTCCACTGCTTCCTGGACACGGCCCGTTGGTTCCCGCTCTTCGGGCTCCCCCTCCGGCTCGACGCACTCGAAGCGGAGGCCGACCAGATCGAGTAGGGCGCGCAGGGCGGGGTCGGGGTTGCGCAGTCGTATCCGGCCCCCGGCCCGCCGGGCGGTCAGCTCCAGCCTCGCCAGTACGTCAACGGCGGCCAGCCCCGGCGGACCGAGCCCCCCGACATCGCACACCACGACCCCGCTCCCGGTCACCTCGAGCCACGCGCGCACGTCGTCACAGAGCCGGGGCACCTCGTCCCGGGTGACGAGTCCTGGCAGCACGAGTACGGCGGGTGTCGTGGCATCCACGGTCGGTAGACCGGCGGAAGGCATGGAACTCATCGGGGTCATGAACGTCGATACGGGTTTGGGGCTGAAGGCTCCATGGTGAACGGGACCGGCGCAGGCCCGCCGATCCCGTTCACCCGGAAGACAAAGCCCCTGCTCAGGCGATGCGGTCCAGCACGATCGGCTTCGCCTTGAAGTCCGTACCCGCCGCGGCGATGTGGTACGAACCCGCCACCGCCTCGAGCGCGTACTCGAAGCGCTCCGGAGTGTCCGTGTGCAGGGTGAGCAGCGGCTGGCCCGCGGTCACCGTGTCGCCCGGCTTGGCGTGCAGCTCGATGCCCGCCCCTGCCTGCACCGGGTCCTCCTTGCGGGCGCGTCCGGCGCCCAGGCGCCAGGCGGCGATCCCGATGTCGTACGCGTCGAGGCGGGTCAGGACACCGGAGGACGGGGCGTTCACCACGTGCTGCTCGCGCGCGATGGGCAGCGCGGCGTCCGGGTCGCCGCCCTGCGCGGCGATCATGCGGCGCCACACGTCCATCGCGGAGCCGTCGGCGAGGGCCTTCGCCGGGTCGGCGTCCTTGATGCCGGCCGCGTCGAGCATCTCGCGGGCGAGGGCGATCGTGAGGTCGACGACGTCCGCGGGGCCGCCGCCCGCCAGCACCTCGACGGATTCCCGTACTTCGATGGCGTTGCCGGCGGTCAGCCCGAGCGGGGTCGACATGTCCGTCAGGAGCGCGACCGTCTTCACACCGTGGTCCGTGCCCAGGCCCACCATCGTGGAGGCGAGCTCCCGCGCGTCCTCGATGGTCTTCATGAAGGCACCGGAGCCGACCTTCACGTCCAGGACCAGCGAGCCGGTGCCCTCGGCGATCTTCTTCGACATGATCGAGGAGGCGATGAGCGGGATGGCCTCGACGGTGCCGGTGACGTCCCGGAGCGCATAGAGCTTCTTGTCGGCGGGGGCGAGACCGTCGCCGGCCGCGCAAATGACCGCGCCCGTGCTGTCGAGGACGTTCAGCATCTCCTCGTTGGACAGCAGCGCGCGCCAGCCGGGGATCGACTCCAGCTTGTCCAGCGTGCCGCCGGTGTGGCCGAGGCCGCGGCCCGACAGCTGCGGGACCGCCGCGCCGCAGGCGGCCACCAGCGGGGCCAGCGGAAGGGTGATCTTGTCGCCGACGCCGCCGGTGGAGTGCTTGTCGGCCGTCGGACGGGACAGCGACGAGAAGTCCATGCGCTCGCCGGAGGCGATCATCGCGGCGGTCCAGCGGGCGATCTCACGGCGGTTCATGCCGTTGAGCAGGATCGCCATGTTGAGGGCGGCCATCTGGTAGTCGGCGACCTCGCCGCGGGTGTACGCGTCGATGACCCAGTCGATCTGCGGGTCGCTGAGCTCACCGCGGTCCCGCTTGGTGCGGATGACGGAGACGGCGTCCATGGCCATGGCTTTCCTTCCGAAGGCAGCGGCCCCTCCGGATCGTTCGGAGGGGCCGCGGGGGAATTACTGGGTGAGATGCTCCGGCCCGAAGGCCTGCGGCAGCATCTCGGAGAGCGGCAGGATTCCGGCCGGCGTCTCCAGGAGCAGATCGGGCCCGCCGAACTCGAACAGCAGCTGGCGGCAGCGCCCGCAGGGGACGAGGATCTCGCCCCGGCCGTCCACACACGTGAAGTGCGTCAGGCGACCGCCCCCGGTGTTCTGGAGCTGGGAGACCAGGCCGCACTCGGCGCACAGCCCGAGCCCGTACGAGGCGTTCTCGACATTGCAGCCGGAGACGATCCGGCCGTCGTCGACAAGGGCCGCGACACCGACCGGGAATCCCGAGTACGGGGCGTACGCACGGGACATGGCGTCCCGCGCGACCGCCCGCAGGGCCGCCCAGTCGACGGCGGCGGAACCCGCGTCGGCCGAGGTCACTTGCCCTGTCCCTTCCGGTACGGCATGCCGTCCGCCTTCGGCATCCGCAAATGCTGTGCGGACAGCGACAGGACGAGCAGGGTCACGACGTACGGGGTGGCGCTCACGAACTGCTGCGGGATGGAGTCGGTGGTGAGGTACCAGACGAACATCAGCGCCGAGATCACGGCGGTGATCACCGCGGGGACGGTCCGCTTCTTCCACAGCAGGTAGGCCACACCGAAGACCAGCAGGATCGCGAGGAGCAGGATCAGCGCGTGCACGTTGGTGCCGCCGCCGCGCAGGTTGAGGCTGTCGGTGTAGCCGAACAGACCCGCGCCGAGCGCGAGGCCGCCCGGCATCCAGTTGCCGAAGATCATCGCGGCGAGACCGATGTAGCCGCGTCCGGCCGTCTGGCCGTCGAGGTACACGTTGGACGCGACGATCGACAGGAAGGCGCCGCCGAGACCGGCGAAGCCGCCCGAGATGATCACGGCGAGGTACTTGTACTTGTAGACGTTGACGCCGAGGGACTCGGCGGCCACCGGGTTCTCACCGCAGGAACGCAGCCGCAGACCGAAGGCGGTACGCCACAGCACCCACCAGGTGGCGGGTACGAGGGCCACCGCGACGACCGTCAGGGGCGACAGGTCGGTGACCAGGCCGCCGAGCAGACCCGCGATGTCCGAGACCAGGAACCAGTGCTTCTGGTTGAGCGTGTCCAGCCAGCTGGACAGCCCTGGGATGTCGAAGGTGCCGAGCGAGTCGATCGGCGGGGACTGCTTGGAGGAGCCCTGCGGCGCGTTCTCGAAGGTGAACTTCGAGAGGTAGCGGGTGGTGCCGAGCGCCAGGATGTTGATGGCCACACCGGAGACGATGTGGTTGACGTTGAAGGTCACGGTGGCGATGGCGTGCAGGATGCCGCCGAGCACACCGCCGATGATGCCGAAGGCGACACCGGTCCACGGACCCCACTGGTAGCCCGCCCAGGCACCGAACCAGGTGCCGAGGATCATCATGCCTTCGAGGCCGATGTTGACGACGCCCGCGCGCTCGGCCCACAGACCGCCGAGGCCCGCGAGGCCGATCGGCACCGCGAGGCGCAGCGCCGTGGACATCTGCCCGGTGGAGGTGATGCCGTCCGCGCCGGTGATCAGACGGACGATCGAGGTCAGGATCAGTACACCCGCGATGACGAGCAGGAGTACCGGAAGGGACATACGGCGGCTGCCCTTGCCGGGCTGCTGCGCCTGCGGCTTGGCGACGGTCGCGGTGCTCATCGGGCAGCCACCTCCTTCGGGGAGTTGTTGTTGGCGGCGGCCGCGGCCAGCTCGGCGCCGACCTGACGCTGCTGGCGGCGCAGGCCCCACTGCCGTACGGCCTCGTACGAGATGACGACCGCGAAGACGATCAGGCCCTGCATGATCGTGGCGATCTCCTTCTCGTACGCCACCGGGGTCGCGTAGTCGAGGGCCGGGGACGCCTTGTCGAGGAAGGCCCACAGGAGCGCGGCGACCGCGATGCCGCCCGGGTTGTTGCGGCCGAGCAGTGCGATGCCGATGGCGGTGAAGCCGAGACCGGCCGGGAAGCTCAGGCTGTAGGTGTGCGCGTCGCCCAGGAGCAGCGGCAGACCGGACAGGCCCGCGACCGCACCGGAGATCAGCATCGCGGTGAGCACCATGCGCTTGGCGTCGACACCGGAAGCCGCGGCGGCGGACTCGGAGGCGCCGGTGGCGCGCAGGTCGAAGCCGAAGCGGGTGCGGTTGAGGACGAGCCAGTACAGAACGCCCATGAGGACCGCGATGAAGACCATGCCGTAGATCTCGCCGACGTCCGGGCCGAGGTCGATGCCGGGGAACCAGCCGGACTTCTTCATGATGCCGGTCGTGTTGTTGTTGCCGACCTGCACACCCCAGATGTTCTCCGCGGTGAGGTAGCCGATGAGGCTGGTCGCGATCGCGTTGAGCATGATCGTCGCGACGACCTCGCTCACGCCCCGGGTGGTCTTCAAAACGCCCGCGATACCGGCCCAGAAGGCGCCGGTGAGCATCGCGACGATCATCAGCACCGGGATCTGCAGGAAGGACGGCAGCGCGAGGTGCGCGCCGACCACCGCGGCCATCATCGCGCCGAGGCGGTACTGGCCGTCGACGCCGATGTTGAACAGGTTCATGCGGAAGCCGATGGCCACCCCGAGTGCGGCGATGTAGTACATCGACGCCTGATTGATGATCAGCACCTGGGTGTCGGAGTACGTCGCCTGCTGAAGCATCAGGGAGTACGGCTCGAAGGGGCTCTTGCCCGAGGCGAGCAGCACGACCGAAGTCAGCGCGATCGCCGCGACGAGTGCGATGACCGGGCCGGCCACCGCGAGGAGCACCCGCTCCTTGTCGAACTTCTTCATCGGGCCTCGTCCTCCGGGGCGGCGCTTTCCTCTACGTGCTCCAGGTGTCCGGAGGCGGCGCCGGTCATGGCCGAGCCGAGCTCCTCCGGAGTGACGGTCGCCGGGTCGGCGTCCGCCACGAGCCTGCCGTTGTAGATCACCCGCAGGGTGTCGGACAGGCCGATCAGCTCGTCCAGGTCGGCGGAGATCAGCAAGACGGCCAGGCCCTCGCGGCGCGCCTCGCGGATCTGGTCCCAGATCGCGGCCTGCGCGCCGACGTCCACACCGCGGGTGGGGTGGGCGGCGATCAGGAACTTCGGCCGGTGGCTCATCTCGCGGCCGACGATCAGCTTCTGCTGGTTGCCGCCGGACAGGGAGGCGGCGGTGACGTCGATACCGGGCGTGCGGACGTCGTACTCCTCGACGATCCGGCGCGTGTCCTCCTGGGCGCCCTTGATGTCGAGCCAGACGCCCTTCGCGTTGGGCCTCTCGGTGACGTGGCCGAGGATGCGGTTCTCCCAGAGCGGGGCCTCCAGGAGGAGGCCGTGGCGGTGGCGGTCCTCGGGGATGTACCCGATGCCGTCCTCACGGCGCTTGCGCGTGGACCACGACGTGATGTCGTCGCCCAGGAAGCGGATGGCGCCGGAGTCGGCGTGCTTGAGGCCGATCAGCGCGTCGATGAGTTCGGTCTGGCCGTTGCCCTCGACACCGGCGATGCCCATGACCTCGCCCGCGTGGATGGTGAAGGTGACGTCGTCGAGGACACGCTTCACCGTGCCGGCGGTCTCGGCCGTGGCTTCCGTGAGCAGACCGGTGGCAGTCGGCTCGGCGAGCTCGCCGAGCGAGGCGCCGCCGCTCGCGTAGACGGTGAGGGCCTCGACCTCGATCACGGGCTTGTCCGTGACCGTGGACTCGGCGGTCTCCGGGGTCGGCAGTTCGCTGCCGACCATCATCTCGGCGAGCTGACGCGGGGTGGTCTTGGAGGGGACGGCGGTACCGACCGTCGTGCCGCGACGGATGACGGTGATCTCGTCGGCGACCGACAGGACCTCGCCCAGCTTGTGCGAGATGAAGATGACGGACAGGCCCTCGGACTTGAGCTCGCGCAGGTTGTCGAAGAGTGCGTCGACCTCCTGCGGCACGAGTACGGCGGTGGGCTCGTCCAGGATCAGGGTGCGGGCGCCGCGGAAGAGGACCTTGAGGATCTCCACGCGCTGGCGGTCGGCGACACCGAGATTCTCGACCAGCACGTCCGGGCGGACGTTCAGCCCGTAGCGGTCGGAGATCTCCTTGATCTTCTTACGTGCGCCACCGCCGATGCCGTACAGCTTCTCGCTGCCGAGCACCACGTTCTCGAGCACCGAGAGGTTGTCGGCGAGCATGAAGTGCTGGTGGACCATGCCGATGCCGCGCGCGATGGCGTCGGCGGGCGACGAGAAGGCGACCTGCTCACCATCGACGGCGATGGTGCCCTCGTCCGGCTTCTGCATGCCGTAAAGGATCTTCATCAGTGTCGACTTGCCGGCGCCGTTCTCGCCGACGAGGGCGTGGACGGTGCCTTTCCGGACACTGAGGTGGATGTCGTGATTGGCCACCACACCGGGGAAACGCTTGGTGATCCCCGCCAGCTCGACCGCGGTCGACTGCGCGGTGAGCGGAGGGCTGCTGGACGCGTCGATGGCGCACTCTCCTTGGAAAAGGGGCCTATCTACGCGCGTAGCGCCCCTGCTTTAAATAGTGCTCGGCCCGACCGAACTCGATCCGGGTCGATCCGATCCGAGCATTCTGCCGCGCGAACGGGGCGGGGGAGTCATCCTCCCCACACCCCGTTCCGTGGCCGTAACGCTGCCATTACAGCGCTGCCCTTGGCCATGGTTTCGACGTCTGGTTATCACCTGGTGATGACGTCTTGAGCCGGGCCGGGGTCAAGGTCGCCTTCAGGAGGTCTTGACCTTGATGGAGCCGTCCTTGATGCCCGCCTCGGCCTTCTTCAGCGCGGCCTGCAGGTCGGCGTTGTTCTTGAAGGCCGGGTTGGAGTCGGCGAGGCCGACACCGCCGTTGGCGAGGCTGGCGCGGACCACGCCGGTCGCGGGCTTGCCGTCGTGGACCGACTTGGCGAGGTTGTACACGGCCCCCGCGACATCCTTGGTGGCGGAGGTCAGGATGGAGTCCTTGTACTTCGCCAGCGCGTCCTGCTTGTACTGGTCCGAGTCCACGCCGATGGCCCACACCTTGTGCGCGTTGGCGGACTGGATGACGCCCTGGCCGGACAGGCCCGCGGCGGCGTAGACGACGTCGGCACCGGCGTCGATCTGGCCGTCGGCGGCGTCCTTGCCCTTGTCGGGGCTGGAGAAGCCACCCTCCTGAGCCGTCTGGGTCAGGTACTGCTTCTCGATCTTGATCTTCGGGTTGACCGACTGGGCGCCCTGGACGTAACCGGCCTCGAACTTGTGGATCAGCGGGATGTCCACACCGCCGATGAAGCCGATGTGGTTCTTCTTCGTGGACTTGGCCGCGGCAACGCCCGCCAGGTAGGAGGCCTGCTCCTCGTGGAAGACCATGTCGGCGACGTTGCTGGCCTTGGTCTGCTCGTCGTCGATGATGCCGAAGGTGATCTTCGGGTACTTCGCCGCGACCTCCTTGACGGCCGGCGCGTAGACGTAGCCGACGCCGATCACCGGGTTGTAGCCCGCCTTGGCGAGGTTCTCCAGGCGCTGCACCTTGTCCGCGCTGGACTCGCCGTCCTGCGGCTCGATGTCGCGGCTGGTGTACTTGAATTCCTTGTCGGCCTTCTGGATGCCCGCGAACGCGGCGTCGTTGAAGGACTGGTCACCCTTGCCGCCGACGTCGTAGGCGAGACCGATGCCCTTGGACTTGCCGCCACTGGTGGCATCGGTGGACGAGCCGCCACAGGCGGTTACGGCAACAGCGAGGGTAGCGGTCGCAACGCCCGCAACCGCGATTCGGGACACCCGGCGCATGGAACGTGACTCCTTTGTGCAAGCGCCCAAACCAGGCGCTGGTTCCGCCGCAGCGTAACGCGCGTAGACCAGACGGAAAACCCCTTCTGTCCGGTCCGTTATCGAGCTGTGGCCACAGACTGATCCAAGGGTACGGAAAGGGAGCAGAGGCTTGCGGGACGTAAGGGGCCGGGGTTGGCGCGGCGCCCGGGCGTCTCCGGCGCGTTGGCCGTGCACAGGGAGTTTGCGATGTCACCGAACGCTGGACTGGCTGGAAACGGAAGGGCCGTGCCGGTATGTACCGGCACGGCCCCGATCCGCCTACGGCTCGACGGAGTCACTTCGTGTTGACAGTGATCTTGCCGTCGATGATGTCCTGCTTGGCCTTGTTCACGGCGGCGACGACGTCCGTCATGGCCTTGTACTTCGGGTTGGTGTCCGCGAAACCGACACCGTCGTTGGCGAGGCTGCCGCGCACCACGCCGGTCTTGGGCTTGCCCTCGTGGACCGACTTCACGAGGTCGTACACCGCGCCGCCGACGTTCTTCAGCGCGGACCCGAGGACGTAGTCCTTGTACTTGGCGAGCGCGGTCTGCGCGTACTGGTCGGAGTCGACGCCGATGGCCCACACCTTCTTGCCCGCGGCCTCGGAGATCACGCCCTGACCGGAGAGACCGGCCGCGTGGTAAAGCACGTCGGCGCCCGCCTCGATCTGGCCGTCGGCGGCGTCCTTGCCCTTGTCGGGGCTGGAGAAGCCACCCTCCTGAGCCGTCTGGGTCAGGTACTGCTTCTCGATCTTGATCTTCGGGTTGACCGACTGGGCGCCCTGGACGTAACCGGCCTCGAACTTGTGGATCAGCGGGATGTCCACACCGCCGATGAAGCCGATGTGGTTCTTCTTCGTGGACTTGGCCGCGGCAACGCCCGCCAGGTAGGAGGCCTGCTCCTCGTGGAAGACCATGTCGGCGACGTTGGCGGCCTTGGTCTGCTCGTCGTCGATGATGCCGAAGGTGGTCTTCGGGTACTTCGCCGCGACCTCCTTGACCGCCGGCGCGTAGACGAAGCCGACGCCGATCACCGGGTTATAGCCCGCCTTGGCGAGCTGCTCCAGGCGCTGCACCTTGTCCGCGCTGGACTCGCCGTCCTGCGGCTCGATGTCCCGGCCGCCGATCTTGAACTCCTTCTCGGCCTTCTGGAACCCGGCGTACGCGGCGTCGTTGAACGACTGGTCGCCCTTGCCGCCGATGTCGTACGCGAGACCGATGCCCTTGCCGGAGTACTTGCCGGACGCGTCGGAGCCGCCTCCGCTGTCTTTGCTGGAGCTGCCGCAGCCGGCGGCGGCGAGTGCGACGACCGCTACGGTCACCGCGGCTTGGGAGAACTTCGTCCTCCGAGATATCAGACGCACAGCAAGCACCCTTCATCCCCACGGCACCGTCACCGGACCGCATCCCCAATTCGCCGATACCGCAGCGATTTCGGCGCACAGTAACGCGCGTAGAAGAGCAGGGGAACGGGGTTTCTCCGGGCCGTTATCGAACCGTGCCGCCAGCGGGTTACGTTTGCGCACCACCGGTTACGGACCGGTGACGCAAGCGTACGAAAGGGTACCGATCGGCGCATTCAGAAGGCCTGTGATCGAGCCATCGACCGGCACCCTCACCCACCGGCCCATCGCGTCTAGTCCTCCGCGTCCAGCAGGGCCGCCGCCGTGAACAGCTCCACCCCCACCGTGATCGCCGACTCGTCCGCGTCGAAGTCGCCCTGGTGCAGGTCACGGGTGGAACGGTCGCCCGGTGCCCGGACGCCGAGGCGGGCCATCGCGCCGGGCACGTGCTCCAGGTACCAGGAGAAGTCCTCGCCGCCGAGGCTCTGCTCGGTGTCCTCGATGGAGTGCGCCCCGCGGCGGGCTGTCATGGCGTCGCGGAGGAGTTCCGTGACGGCGGGGTCGTTGACGACCGGCGGAACGCCACGGACGTAATTGATCTCGGACTTGGCGCGGTAGAGGTTCGCGATCTCGTCGATGGCCTCGTGGATCAGGTCGGGCGCGACCCGCCAGGCTTCCAGATCCAGGCAGCGCACGGTTCCGGAGAGCTCTGCGTGCTGCGGGATCACATTGCAGGCGTGTCCGGATTCGATGCGCCCCCAGGTCAGGGCGAGCCCGCTGCGGGCGTCCACACGCCGGGCGACGAGAGCCGGTACGTCGGTGACCACGCGCGCGGCGGCGGTGACGAGGTCGGTGGTGAGGTGGGGGCGCGCGGTGTGGCCGCCCGGGCCGTCCAGTGAGACCTCGAGCCGGTCGCACGCCGAGGTGATGGGGCCGTGCCGCAGACCGATGCGTCCCGCGTCCACCCTCGGGTCGCAGTGCACGCCGATGATCCGTCCGACGCCCTCCAGGACGCCCGACTCGATCGCGTCGGTCGCGCCGCCGGGCAGCACCTCCTCCGCCGGCTGGAAGATCAGCCGCACGGGACGGGCCAGCTGTCCCTTGCTGTGCAGGTCGGCGAGGACGAGCCCGGCACCCAGGACGACCGTGGTGTGGACGTCGTGGCCGCAGGCGTGGGCGCGGTCGGGCACGGTCGACCGGTACGCGCACTCGGTCTTCGTGTCCGGGATGGGCAGTGCGTCGATGTCGGCGCGCAGCGCGAGCACGGGCTGTACGCCGTCCATGTCGCCGATGTCACAGATGAGCCCGGTCCCGATGGCGAGCACCCTCGGCTCAAGGCCCGCCTGCTCCAGGCGCGCCTTGATCGCGGCGGTGGTGCGGAACTCCTGGTTGCCCAGCTCCGGGTGCATGTGCAAGTCGCGGCGGAACGCGACGAGTTCGGCGCGCAGTGCCTCGGGCAGCGCGCCGGGGAGCAGCGGGTTCCCAGGGAGGTGGGCCTCGGACTCTCGGGACATCAGTTGGTTCACCCTCTGAAGGGTAGGGCGATCGGGCGGCCAACTAACCCACGATCAACAAAACTTCAGCCCGTTAGGGGAAGAAAATCTGGCCGCGCGACGCATGTCTGTCTACGGGGACGGGTACACTCGCCCGGCTTTTCGGGCGATTGGATCTTGAGTCGGCCCGGTCGGGCATTCCATGATCCGAATCCGCCGGGGTTACCCAGGGATTCCCCTGCGGAAACGCTCGGGTGCCCGAGCCCATTCCCGCTCCCCACGGTCCCACAGATCCCACCCCCCGGATTCCGGAAGCGTCACCGCCACGCTGCGCTTCGGCCACGGACCGCGCATACCGGTCCGGCGCCGGGCAGCCTTCGGCCATGCAGGCGTGCGGATGCGGTGAGGACCAGATCCCCTGGATGCTGGCGCGGTTCGGGCTGGTCGGTACGGCGGTGCTGGTGTTCGGCGGCCTCGTGGTGATGATCCTGGTGGGCTGGGTGCTGGGGTGGGGCGTGTGGCTGCTGCGTCGGCGCAGTGAAGGAGCCGAGCCCGCCGAGGGCCGCGGCCTGGCCGTGTTCAGCTGGCGGGAGGACGAGCCCTAGGCGGGGCACGGCCCGCGAGGCGCTCGCGCCAGGCCCACCGCGTACTTCGACCCGCTGGGCATCGGCGGCGAGACGATCTTCACGTACGTGCTGATCTACACGTTCGGCATGCTCGCGGCCCGGTGTTCAGCGGTCAGGCCGTGCTCACCGCCGACAGCCGGTGTACGTCCCTCGCCGTCCCCGTGACCCCCGACAGGAACCCCTGTGCCCGCGGGGAGGCGTTCTCCGTGAGCCAGGTCGGGTCGATGTCGCAGACGGCGACGCGGACCTCGGTGCCGACCAGGGCCAGCGGGAGGGTGTGCACGACCGTCGAGGGGAAGCTCAGGATCGTACGGCCGATGGGGCCGCGGCGGGCGATCAGTTCCAGGGGCAGGTCGGGGCGGACGATCTCCAGGCCCGTTTCGGCGGCGAGGCGGTGCAGTTTTTCGGCGCTCTCGCGGCGGTGGGCGAAGTAGCGGGTCGCGCCGTGCGCCCCCGCGAGGCTCTTGACCGCCGTCAGGTAGCGGTCCGGGTCGACCACGCCCGTCTCGACGAGGGACGTGCCGACGAGGTCGGCGCTCTTGGTGATGCGGGGCGGGCCGAAGCGGGCCCGCGTCCAGGAGAAGTCGTTGGCGGTGACGGTGACGCCGTCCGGGGCCGAGTCGATCGGCATGGAGGAGAAGACCTCCACGCTGCGGCGGTCGGTCGGTGTGAGGCGGCGGCGCGCCGAGGCCGAGACCGGCGCGAAGAGCACATCGCGCGGGCCGGGCCGGCCACCGCGCCGGTGCCAGCGCACCAGCCGCTCCCCGCGTGCGAGCTGGGCGACGAATTCCATGGTCGCCGTGCCGTCGTCGACCACGACCAGGTCCCGGGCGCGGGTGATCGTCAGCAGCAGCTGTACGTAGCGGGAGAAGGGGTCACCCATGACGATGCGGCGGGCTTTGCGCAGGAGCGGGGTCAGGCCGCCGATCGTGTGGAAAGGGGCCGTGGGGCCGCCGCGGGCCTCCTCCCAGCGGACCTCGTGGCCCTCGTCCCGGGCGAGCTCGGCCATGCGGCGCAGCTGGCCGCGGGTCATCGGGTCGTTGGGGGAGAGGACGACGAGGGTGAGCCCCGCGCCGGACACCGGCTCGGCCGCCCCGGAGGGCCCCGCGCCGGGCGCGGTAGCACTGTGGGCGTGTGTGTGCGCCCACTCCAGCACGTTCAGGAGCTGTACCGGACTCTCGACGAAGGCGAGGGTGTGGGGGCCGGCGGAACCGGCGCGGGGGCTCATCGGCTTACGACCGTCCCGTGGTAAGGCGCTCAGACCGCGACCGGCTCGCCCGCGGCGTCGGCGATCTCCGCCTCGGCGACGACGCCCGTGACGCGGCGCAGCTTCTTCATGGGGCCGAGCTCGGACTCGTAGACCTTCTTGACACCGTCGCCGAGGGAGGCCTCGATGGTGCGGATGTCGCGGACGAGACGGGTCAGGCCCTGCGGCTCGACGGAGGCGGCCTGGTCGGAGCCCCACATCGCGCGGTCGAGGGTGATGTGGCGCTCGACGAAGGTGGCGCCGAGGGCGACCGCGGCGAGCGTGGTCTGCAGGCCCGTCTCGTGGCCGGAGTAGCCGATCGGAACGTTCGGGTACTCGGCCTGGAGGGTGTTGATGACGCGGAGGTTGAGCTCCTCCGCCTTCGCCGGGTAGGTGGACGTGGCGTGGCAGAGCAGGATGTTGTCGCTGCCCAGGACCTCGACCGCGTGGCGGATCTGCTTCGGGGTCGACATGCCGGTGGAGAGGATGACCGTACGGCCGGTGGCGCGCAGCGAGCGCAGCAGCTCGTCGTCCGTCAGGGACGCGGAGGCGACCTTGTGGGCGGGGATGTCGAACTTCTCCAGGAAGGCGACGGCCTCGGTGTCCCACGGGGAGGCGAACCAGGCGATGCCCTTTTCACGGGAGTACTCGTCGATCTGGCGGTACTCGTCCTCACCGAACTCCACGCGGTGGCGGTAGTCGATGTAGGTCATGCGGCCCCAGGGGGTGTCGCGCTCGATGTCCCACTGGTCGCGCGGGGTGCAGATCTCCGGGGTGCGCTTTTGGAACTTGACGGCGTCGCAGCCGGCCTCGGCGGCGGCGTCGATCAGCTTGAAGGCGTTCTCGAGCTCACCGTTGTGGTTGATGCCGATCTCACCCACGACGTAGACGGGCTGCCCCGGACCGGCGGTCTTCGAACCGAACGTGCGCAGACGGGAGTTGCTCATGACAGGAACTTTCCTTACTTCTTGAGGGAGTCGAGAGAGGGGCCGAGGATCCAGCTGGCGATCTCTCGGATCGCGCCGTCGCCACCGGGGACGGTGGTGACCGCGCGTGCGGCGCCGCGCACGACGTCGTGGGCGCTCGCGACCGCCACGGGCCAGCCGACGAGGGCGAAGCACGGGAGGTCGTTGACGTCGTTGCCGACGTAGAGCACGCGCTCAGGCGCGATGCCCTGCTCCTCGCACCACTGCTTCAGTGCGAGGTCTTTCCGGTCGATGCCGTGGAGGACCGGGATCTGCAGCTTCCGGGCTCTGGCGGCGACGACCGGGTTCTGTTCCGTGGACAGGATGAGCATCGTCAGGCCGCTCTTACGGAGGGCGGCGATACCGAGGCCGTCCCCGCGGTGCACGGAGACGAACTCCCGTCCGTCGGAGTCGATCAGCACCCTGTCGTCGGTCTGGGTGCCGTCGAAGTCGAGGACGACCGCGTCGATGTCTTCGGCGGTCGGGAGGGCGCCCGGGCGGTTCGCGTCGAAGAGCGGCGCGAGGGCCCGGGCGCGGGCGAGGTCGTGCGGGTCGTCGATCTCCAGCACCCGGGCCGGGTCGGTGCGCACGAGATCCGTACGGCCGAAGAAGCGGTGCTGGTGCTCCCGCAGGCCCGTCGCGTCCATGGCGTAGGCGGCGCCGGTCTCCAGGAGGTCCTGGGGGCGGTCCTGGCGGCGGGGGCGGAAGGACTTGTCGTGGTTGACACCGTAACCGCCTTCGGTGGCGGTGGAGTTGGCGACCTTGGTGGCACCGCCGACCTCGTGCGTGCGAGAGGTGTCGACGACCGCCGGGTCGTCCGCCGCGTCCCGCCAGATGAAGCCGTGGAACGGGGCCACCGTCAGGGCCGTGTCGGCGCCGTGCTCGACGACCGCGGCCGCGACCCCGTCGATGTCTTCGCGGACGATGAACGGGCTGGTGCACTGGACGAGGAGGACCACGTCGACCGCCGCGCCGTGGAGGGCCTCGTGGGCGTCCATCGCGTGCAGGACGGCGGCCTCGGAGGTGGCGGTGTCGCCGGCGATGGCGGCGGGGCGCAGGACGACCTCGGCGCCCGCCTCGCGGGCGGCCGCCGCGATCGCCTGGTCGTCGGTGGAGACCACGACGTCGGTGACGAGTCGCGTCGCACGGCACTCCCGCACCGCGCGGGCCACCAGTGGGACACCGCCGACCGGCAGGAGGTTCTTCGCGGGCACGCCCTTGGAGCCGCCGCGCGCGGGGATCACGGCGAGCACGCGGCGCACCGACGCCGCTTGGCCCGCTTCCGAGTTGGTCATGCGCTGTTCTCCTTGACGAGGGAGGCGAGGAAGTCGTGGGAGGCGTGGGACGCCTGGGGTTCGGGGGTTCACAGCTCGCCCATCCGCCGGATCACCGGCGCCACGCGCTGGACGCCGTGGCGGTAGGCGCCGCGGGCCGCCCGGCGCACGATCTGCCGTACGGGGCTGGGCTCCTTGTCCGCCGCGGGCGCGCCGGGCAGCGGGCTGCCGTCCGGGCCGAGGTGGTGGCGGGCGAGGATGCCGGGCAGATAGCCGGGCGCGGTCACGGGTGTGTAGTACGGGGCGAGGGGCGGGAGTTCGGCCGCTTCCAGCAGCTCGGTGATGCGGAACCGTGCGACGTCGAAGGCGGTCTCGTACGAGCCGTCGGCCGCGACGCCCTGCCGGGCGACCCACTGGGAGTCCGCCACCGGCTGGTGTCCGTCGTCGAGTTGGTCCCAGGAGGCGAGGCATCCAGAGCCCACGAAGTGGTGGTTGCCGAGCGCCTCGCGCACCCCGAGGTCGCTCAGCACGACGGTGGGGATACGGCGGTGCAGGGACTCCAGGGCCGCGGTGGAGCTGATGGTGACCAGCAGGTCGGTGCGGTCGAGGACCTCGCCCATGTGCCCGTACACCAGGCGGAAGTTGGCGGGCAGATCGGTCTTCTGCGCCAGCTTCTGGTAGGGCAGCTCCTCGATGTGCGTGGTGTGTTCGCCCGGCTTGGAGCGCAGCTTCAGCAGGACCTCGCGGTCCGGGTGCAGAGTTGCGTGCTGGATCAGCCGGTTCAGCAGGTACGTACGGTCCTTGCGGCTCTCCGGAACGGAGGGCTGCGCGGCGAAGACGACCGTGTACGGGTCGTTCTTGGCGTAGGCCGCCCCGCCGAGGAAGGGCAGCGCGACCTCGGTCACCGCCGAGGCGTCGGCGCCGACTCCCTCGTACACGGCCCGGAAACGGTCCGCGTCCTGGCGGGAGTTGGCGAGGACGAGGTCCGCGCCGTGCCGCAGCAGCAGGCCGTCGGCGAGCTTCTCGTAGACGACACCGACATAGCCGGTGACGACCACGGGACGCTCCGCCCGCCCGTCCCAGGCGCGGGCCAGGCCGTGCAGCATCGCCTGGACGGCGCCGCCGACGAGAGCGAGGACCAGTACGTCGTACGGCTCCTTCGCCATGTGACGCAGGAACTCGACGGCGGTGACCTCGCGGAGGGAGTCCGCGCGGACGCCGACCTCTTCGAGCTGACGGGCGGTGGGGGTGGCACGGCCGCGCAGGAGGAATCCGTCGAGGCGAATGTCCGATTCGGAAGGAGAAATGCGATTCGCGGTGAGCGAACCCCATTTCCACCGAGTGTCGGAATCCGCGAGGACGGCCACCCGCAGGGACTTCGTGGTACTTGCTGGCACGTCCAAGACGCTAGGAAGCCATTTCGAGTTGCGGCCCAACCTGAATGCAACAAACGGTTAACAGCACATCGACGAATGGCGAATCGGGCCGCCTGGGCACGGGAAAAAAGCCCGGTTCACAGCTTCGCCACGCGCCGTTCACCTGACATCAAGCCGCCGGTCAAGACGAATGCCGGGCCGCCGCCTAACGTCACGTGGGTGGTCAAGCTCTCCGTCATCGTGCCGTTCTACAACGTGCAGCAATACGCGCCCGACACTCTGAAGAGCCTGCGTGCGAACGCGCGGGCCGACTTCGAATTCATTCTCGTCGACGACTGCTCGCGCGACGAGACACCGGACATTCTCGCGCGCGCGGAGCGCGAGCTCCCGGGCGCGGTGTATGTCAGACACGAGAAGAACGGAGGACTGGCGACCGCGCGCAACACCGGAATCGACAAGGCGCGCGGCGACTACCTCACGTTCCTCGACGGGGACGACTGGCTCGCCCCCGGCTATTACGAGCAACTCCTGGCCTCCATCGAGGACCTGGGCTGCGACTTCGTGCGTACGGACCATGTCCAGTGCACCGCCCGCGCCCGCACCATCCACCGCGTTCCGCACGGCCGCCGGGGAGTCGTCCTGCGTCCGCGCGACGCGATCCTGCCCGCCGACCGGTCCACCTCCGTCGACTACGCGTACGCCTGGGCGGGCATCTACCACCGCAGGCTTGCCGACCGCGGGCTGCTGCACTTCACCGACGGACTGCGTACGGCCGAGGACCGGCCGTGGATCTGGAAGCTGCACCGGGAGGCCGAATCCTTCGCCACGGTGGGGCTGCTCGGGGTGTTCTACCGGCGTGGCGTGGCCTCGTCGCTGACCCAGATCGGCGACGTACGTCAGCTCGATTTCATTCGCGCGTTCGACCAGGTCGTGGCGGAGACCGCCGAGGACCGCGACGCGGAAAAACTCCTGCCCAAAGCAGTGCGCACATATTGTGCGATTATTTCCCATCACCTGGGATCCATCGAAAGGTTCGAGCCATCCGTGGCACGTAAACTGAAGTCGATGAGTGCCGTCGCGCTGCGGCGTATGCCGCAGGACGTGCTCGACGACGCCCTCGACTCGATGGACGTCCAGCGCGCCACGCGACTGCGCCGACTGCGCCGCCGTCCCGCCCCCGCCGCGGGGGTGGCCGCGTGACCACCCAGATCTTCCTCGCCTCCACGCTGTACGGCACGGCCACGCTCGCCGCCGCCCTCGACACCGAGTGTTTCGCGCCCGCCGACCGGCGCATCCTGCTTGTCTCCAACAACGCGGCGACCCCCGAGACGACGCCCGGCGTGGACGAGATGCCTGGCTTCGAGCGGCTGCGCGGGCGCTTCGACGACGTGATCTCGTGGAACGAGACCATCTCCCCCTTCCACCCCGGTGGCTGGGCCCCCCGGCTGGACGACGTACCGCTGTGGGAGCGGCACCTGCGGCTCGCCTGGAACCTCGGCGACGACGACATAGAGCTGGCCGTCGAGTCGATCCAGGTCAACCCGGCGCTCGGCGTCGCGCAGATCTTCACCGGCGCGCCCGTCGCCGTCTACGCGGACGGTCTGATGAGCTACGGCCCCACCCGCAACAAGATCGACCCGCTGGTCGGCACCCGGGTGACCCGCCTGCTCCACCTCGACCTGGTCCCCGGCCTCCAGCCCCTGCTTCTGACCGAGTTCGACGTCGCACCGGAGATCGTGCCGACGGACGCGTTCGTCAAGGTGCTCGCCGAACTCGTGGACACCGCCGACGAGTTGCCCTCGATCGACGAACCGGCCCTGCTGCTCGGCCAGTACCTCTCCGCGCTCGGCATCCTCACCGCCGAGGAGGAGGAAGACCTGCATGTACGCATGCTGAAGGGCGCGATCGCGCTGGGTCACAACCGGGTGGTGTTCAAACCGCATCCGACCGCCCCCGCCCGGTGGTCGCGCACCCTGGAGAAGCAGGCCGAGAAGCTGGGCGTCGACCTCACGGTGCTCGACACCCCGGTCCTCGCCGAGGTGCTCTACCAGCGGATGCGTCCCGCCCTGGTCGTCGGCTGCTTCTCCACGGCGCTGCTCACGGCGTCGGCGCTGTACGGCCTGCCGGTCGCCCGCATCGGCACCGGGTCACTGCTGGACCGCCTCACGCCGTACGAGAACAGCAACCGCGTCCCCGTCACCATCGTGGACGCCCTGCTGCCGGACCTGGCGGACAAGGCGGCGGTCACCGAGCAGCGGCGCGGCATGGACGTCACGGCGCTCAACGGACTCTTGCGAGCTGTGGGATTCGCGATGCAGTCGAAGATCTATCCGGAGCTGCGCGAGGACACCGAGTCATATCTGACACGCCATCTGAATCCGTACACCTGGCGGTACTTCAAGCGCCGACGGCTCACCTCGCTGGCGCTGCCCGGCGCGGTCCCGGCGCAGCTGGCGTTCATTCCGCGCAACGCGACGGTGCGTCGAGTCGCGCGCCGCGCACGGTCGTTGAAGCGGGCGACGCTCGGATGACCGCCTCAACCGCAGCCTCAACCGCGGCGTCGGCCTCCGCGTCCGCTCCCGTGTCCGTCTCCGCCCCGGTGGACACATCGCTGTCCAAGCCCGCACCGGAGGCCGCCGGGACGGACGGTGTTCCCCCACGGATACTCCCCCGGGCGCACGCGCCACGCCTGCGTGCGCTCGACGGGCTGCGGCTCATCGCCGCACTGATGGTCGCCGGGTACCACTACGGCGGCCGGGACGGCGAGGTCGCGCAGGCCTGGGGCAGTTCCGCCAAGCACCAGTTCCCCCTGCTGCACTCGTGGTTCGCGTACGGCTGTCTGGGTGTCCAGGTCTTCTTCGTGATCAGCGGCTTCGTGATCTGCATGAGCGGCTGGGGCAGGCCCCTGCGCTCGTTCTTCGCCTCCCGCGCCGCCCGCCTGCTGCCGGCCTACTGGGCGGCGGTGATCCTCGTGACGGCGGTGTTCGCGCTGCCCATGGTGGCGTACAAGACCGTCTCGCCGAGCGACGCGCTGGTGAACCTGACGATGCTCCAGCAACCCCTGGGCGTGGACCGGGTGCTGGGCGTCTGCTGGACGCTGTGGGCGGAGGTCCGCTTCTACGCCCTGTTCGCCCTGTGCATCGTGCTGCCGGGCGCCAACCGGCAGCGGGTGATCCTCTTCTGCGCCGGCTGGACGCTGGCGGCGGCGTTCGCGCAGGCCGCGAACGAGCCCCTGCTGAACATCGTCCTGATGCCGGAGTACGCGTCGTACTTCATCGGCGGCGTCGGCCTCTACCTCGTGCACCGCGACCGGCGGGACGCGTACGCCTGGGGCATCGTGGGCGTGAGCTGGCTGATCGGCCAGCACTACGCCGTGGTGAAGCTGTGGCACGCCCCGAACCCGGACTTCTTCTCCTACCGATCCTCGTACGGCATCGTCCTGGTCGTCACGCTCGGGTACGTGGCGGTGGCCGCTATCGCGCTCGGCTGGCTGAACTGGGCCAACTGGCGCTGGCTGTCGGTCGCGGGCGCGCTCACGTACCCCTTCTACCTGGTCCACGAGCACCTGGGCTGGGTTGTCATCAAGGCGTACCACCAGACCCTGCACATCCCGTCCTACGGCACGTTCCCGGCCACGGTCGCCACCATGCTCCTGCTGGCCTGGCTGCTGAACCGGTACGTGGAGGGGTGGCTCACCCCGAGGCTGCGTACGGCGCTGTCGAGGCCGCGGCGGTAGTCCCCGCTCAGCGGATGGCGTACCGCGCCTCGATCCCCGCGATCACCAGCCGGAGCCCCTCCTCGAAACCCTCGTCGTAGCGGTCGAACAGCTGGGCGCCTGCGGCCCCCGCGAGGGGGAAGTCCGCCATGCGGGCGGCGCGCTCCTCGATGCCGGGGCCCTCACCGCGCTCCCCCGGCAGGGGCTGCATGCCCTGCTCCTCGGTGACGAAGCCGAGGGTGAAGAGGTGGGCGGTGAAGGCGGCTCGGACGGCCTGCGGGAGCTCGAAACCGGCCTCGACGAGCGCCCCCAGGTTCGCCTCCAGATGGACCGCGTGATCGGTCCCCGTGAAGCGCGAGCCGCTGAAGACCTTCGCGCCGTCGCGGTAGTCCAGCAGGGCGGCGCGCAGGCCGCGGTTGGCCGCGAGGAGCCGCTCCTGCCAGGTGGCGTCCGGGGAGAGCTCGGCCCCCGCCACCATCCGGCGGTACATCTCCGTCGCCATCTCGTCGAGCAGCGCCTGCTTGTTCTTGAAGTGCCAGTAGAGCGCCGGAGCCTGGACGTTCAGCTCCTTCGCGATGGCCCGGAGGGTGAGCCCGTCGAGGCCGACCTCGTTGAGCAGCCGCAGCGCGGTCTCGGTGACCAGACGCTTGTCCAGCTTGGGGGTTTTCTGGGTAGCCACGGTTGACAGTTTAACGCTGTTAAGGGCATGCTCGGACGCATGGAACTTAACAGCGTTAAGGAGATGTCCATGGACGCCATCGACACGGACGTGCTCGTCGTCGGGGCAGGCCCCACCGGACTCGCCCTCGCCGTCGACCTGGCCCGGCGCGGGGTGCGTGCCCTCGTCGTCGAGCGGGCCGACGCGCTCTTCCCGGGCTCACGCGGCAAGGGGATCCAGCCGCGCACGCTGGAGGTGCTGGACGACCTTGGCGTCCTGGACGCGGTGCGGGCGGCCGGCGGTCCCTATCCGGTGGGACTGATCTGGCAGGACGGCGTCCGCCAGGGCGAACACCGGATGACCGACGAGATCGAGCCGACGGAGGCGGAGCCGTACAACGGGACGTGGATGCTGCCGCAGTGGCGTACGCAGGAGATCCTCTACGCGCGGCTGCGGGAGCTGGGCGGCGACGTGGCGTTCGGCCGGGAGCTGGCGGGGCTCGCACAGGACACGGACGGGGTCAGCGCGTCGTTCACATCAGGCCGACCGGTCCGCGCCCGCTACGCCGTCGCCGCCGACGGAGGCCGCTCCACCGTGCGGCGCGCTCTCGGCGTCGGCATGACCGGCGAGACGGTGGATCCGAACCCGATCCTGGTCGCCGACCTCCGCCTCACCGGGCTCGACCGCGACCATGTGCACATGTTCCCGCCGCGAGGCGACGGCGACGGCTTCACGGTGATCTTCCCGCTGGCGGGGACGGAGGACTTCCAGCTCATCGCCCAGTTCCCGGACGGGACGGACGCCGATCTCTCCCTGGACGGCATCCGCAAGATCGTCGCGGCCCGCTCGCACCTCTCCCCCGACCAGGTGACCGAGGTGCGCTGGGCCTCCGACTTCCGGCCACGGGCCGCGCTGGCCGACCGGTTCCGCCAGGGCCGGGTCTTCCTCGCCGGTGACGCCGCGCACGTCCACTCACCCGCGGGCGGGCAGGGCCTCAACACCAGCGTCCAGGACGCCTACAACCTGGGCTGGAAGCTCGGCGCGGTGCTGGGCGGCGGGGCCCCCGCCTCACTCCTCGACTCCTACGAGGAGGAGCGGCTGCCCGTCGCCGCCGGGATGCTCGGACTGTCCACCCGGGTCCATCGCGGCGAGGTCCGGCGCGGCGCGGCCACCCAGCAGCTCGGGCTCGGCTACCGCGGCTCCTCGCTCGCGGTGGAGACCCGTGCGGGCCTGCCGGAGGACACGCTGCACGCGGGCGACCGCGCCCCGGACGGCATCCGGGACGGCGTACGCCTCTTCGACGCGTTCCGAGGACCGCACTGGACGCTGCTGAGTGTCGGCACGGACCAGCACGTCGCGACGCTCCCCGCCGCCGTCCACACGGTCCGGATTCCGTCGTACGAGGCGTACGGGGCCGGTGTGTTCCTCGTCCGGCCGGACGGATACGTCGGCTGGGCGGGCGAGACGGCGCGGGGGCTCGCGGAGTACGCGGCCGGCGTGGGCCTCGACCTCGCCTAGGCGCTGGCCAGCGTGAGCTTCACGGCGAAGCCCAGGAAGAGGGCGCCCGCGGCGGTCGTGGCCCCCGCGGAGAGGCGCTTGCGTCTGCGGAAGGCCGCCGCCAGCTTCGTACCGCCGCATATCAGTGCGGAGAGGTAGAGGAAGCTCGCGAGCTGGGCGAAGGCGCCGAGGACGACGAAGGAGAGGGCGGGGTAGGCGTAGCCCGGGTCCACGAACTGCACGAAGAAGGCGACGAAGAAGAGGATCGCCTTGGGGTTGAACAGGCTGATCACCAGCGCCCGCCTGAAGGGCCGCTCCTCGGCGACCGGCTCGGGAGCCCCGCTCTCCACGACCCGCTCGTGCCGGGTCCGCCAGATCCCCCACGCGGCCCGCAGCATTCCGACCGCCAGCCACGTCAGATACCCGGCGCCCGCGTACTTCACGATCCCGAACAGCACGGCGTTCGCCTGCAACAGCGAGGCGACTCCGGCCGCGGAGAGGGTCATCAGCACGGTGTCGCCACACCATACGCCGGCGGCGGCCGTGTAGCCGGTGCGTATGCCGCGGCGGGCGGCGACCGACAGCACATAGAGGGAGTTCGGACCGGGTAGCAGGACGATCAGGACGAGCCCTGCGAGGTAGGTGGGGAGATCGATGACACCAAGCATGAAATGGAGTGTCGCACGGGGGTACGACACTCCGGCTTCGGGTATCGGGGTCAGTCGTCGCCGTCGAGGAGGCGGTCGGCGGAAAGCTCCAGGGAGATTCCTACGGAGCACCCTCCACGTGATGAAGCGCGGGCGGGACATTTCCGCCCGCGATCACTCATACGGAGTAATGGCCCAGGTCAGAAGGCATCCGACGGCACGTAAGTCCCCCAAACTCCCCGCAACGCGTTGCACACCTCGCCGACCGTCGCGCGGGCGCGGAGGGCGTCCTTCATCGGGTAGAGGACGTTGTCGGTGCCCTCGGCCGCCTTCTTCAGGTCGGCCAGCGCCGCGTCCACCGCCGCCTGGTCGCGCTCGGCCCGCAGCTTCGCGAGCCGCTCCGCCTGCTGGGCCTCGATGGCGGGGTCCACCCGCAGCGGCTCGTACGGCTCTTCCTCGTCCAGCTGGAAGCGGTTGACGCCGACCACGACCCGCTCGGCGGAGTCGGTCTCCTGGGCGATGCGGTACGCGGAACGTTCGATCTCGCCCTTCTGGAAGCCGTGCTCGATGGCGTTGACCGCGCCGCCCAACTCCTCGACCTTCGCCATCAGTTCGACGGTGGCCGCCTCCACGTCGTCCGTCATCTTCTCGATGACGTACGAGCCCGCGAAGGGGTCCACGGTCGCGGTCACGTCCGTCTCGTACGCGAGGACCTGCTGCGTACGGAGGGCCAGACGGGCCGACTTGTCGGTCGGGAGCGCGATCGCCTCGTCGAAGGAGTTGGTGTGCAGGGACTGCGTGCCGCCGAGGACCGCGGCCAGACCCTGGACGGCGACCCGAACCAGGTTCACCTCCGGCTGCTGCGCCGTCAGCTGCACGCCCGCCGTCTGCGTGTGGAAGCGCAGCATCAGCGACTTCGGGTTCTTGGCGCCGAACTCGTCCTTCATGACCCGGGCCCAAATGCGCCTGGCCGCACGGAACTTGGCGACCTCTTCGAGGATCGTCGTGCGGGCGACGAAGAAGAAGGAGAGCCGGGGGGCGAAGTCGTCCACGTCCATGCCGGCCGCGACCGCCGTACGCACGTACTCGATGCCGTCCGCCAGCGTGAACGCGATCTCCTGCGCGGGCGAGGCACCCGCCTCGGCCATGTGGTAGCCGGAGATCGAGATCGTGTTCCACTTCGGGATCTCGGCCTTGCAGTACTTGAAGATGTCCGCGATCAGCCGCAGGGACGGCTTCGGCGGGAAGATGTACGTGCCCCGCGCGATGTACTCCTTCAGTACGTCGTTCTGGATCGTGCCGGTGAGCTGGGATGCCGGCACTCCCTGCTCCTCGCCGACGAGCTGGTACATCAGCAGGAGCAGCGCGGCGGGCGCGTTGATCGTCATCGACGTGGAGACCTTGTCGAGGGGGATCCCGCCGAAGAGGATCCGCATGTCCTCGACCGAGTCGATCGCCACGCCCACCTTGCCGACCTCGCCGTGCGCGATGGCGGCGTCCGAGTCGTGGCCCATCTGGGTGGGCAGGTCGAAGGCGACCGACAGGCCCATGGTGCCGTTGGCGATCAGCTGCTTGTAGCGAGCGTTGGACTCCACGGCCGTACCGAAACCGGCGTACTGCCGCATCGTCCACGGACGGCCCGTGTACATCGACGGGTACACGCCGCGGGTGAAGGGGTACGAACCGGGCGCGCCCAGCTTCTCGGCCGGGTCCCAGCCGTCCAGAGTCTCCGGCCCATACACCGGTTCGATGGGCAGACCGGACTCGGATTCGCGCGCCATTGCTGTGCCTCCCGCTGAAGCTACTTAGAAGCTACTCAATCGTAGGACCCGACCCTCGCGACGGACTGTAGTGGCGACGGTGCGCGCGATGGAGAGGCCCACGCTGGGACCTTGCTCACAGACCGGTGCGCCTGTCTGTCCCACGGTTTCGCTCGCGCTGTCGCCCCTCCTCTTCACCATGCCGCCTGGTTCGCAACCGTTCACGCGCGGGGAGCATCTCAGGTGACACAACGGCACTACGGGGGTCCGGATGCGTGCTACGGGTATGAGGAGATCGCTGGCCGCCCTCGCGGCCCTTGTCGCGGTGAGCGGCTGCACGGCACAGGCCGTGGACACGCACGGGAAGCAGCCTCCGCCCACGGGGACCGGGCGTACGGGCAGGCCCGCCCGCACGTCCGGGGAGGACAAGCCGGGTGCCGCCGCCCCCAAAGTGCTCTGGTCCCGCGGCGACAGGGGCACCGACGTCCGCGAGGTGCAGGCCCGGCTGCACCAGGTCGCCTGGCTCATCACCGCGCCGACGGGGACGTACGACTCCCCGACGGTCGACGCCGTGAAGGGTTTCCAGGGCAAGCGGGGGCTGCCGCGCACCGGCGAACTGGACACCGTCACCTGGCAGCGGCTGCGCGCAATGACGCACAAGCCGGCCGGCTGGGAGCTGTACCCCTACGGCGGGCAACCGGCCGCCAGACCGGACCCGCGGTGTCTGACGGGCCGCGTGCTGTGCGTCAGCAAGACGACCCGCACCCTGCGCTGGATGATCGACGGGCAGACGGTCTCGACGATGGACGTGCGGTTCGGCTCGCAGTACACGCCGACCCGCGAGGGTGTGTTCAGCGTCTACTTCAAGTCGCGGTACCACGTGTCGACGATCTATCACACGTCCATGCCGTACGCGATGTTCTTCAGCGGCGGCCAGGCGGTCCACTACTCCTCGGACTTCGCGGCCCGCGGCTACTACGGCGCCTCGCACGGCTGCGTCAACGTACGGGACGAGGGGAAGATCGCGGCGCTGTTCGCGCAGGTCCACACCGGGGACAAGGTCGTCGTGTACTGGTGACGCCCCGGCGCGAGGGCGAGTGGGGGGGGGGGGGGGGGGCCGCGGGGCCTCGCCGCCCCCCCCCCCCGACCACAGCCACGGAGAGGGGCGGGCGCCCGCCG
>NZ_JBEZKJ010000093.1:0-31410 GCF_040651675.1 Streptomyces sp. NPDC048415
CCGTCGACCGACGGCGTCGAGATGATGATGAGCTGGTCGGCGAGGTCGAGAACCCCGCGCATGGCGCTGTACAGCAGACCCGTACCGGAGTCGGTCAGGATGATCGGGTACCGCTTGCCCAGTACGTCGATCGCGCGCCGGTAGTCCTCGTCGTTGAAGGTCGTGGACACCGCCCGGTCGACGTCGTTGGCGATGATCTCCAGGCCCGACGGCGCCTGCGAGGTGAACCGCCGGATGTCCATGTACGAGTTGAGGTACGGGATCGCCTGGACGAGGTCCCGGATGGTGGCCCCGGTCTCGCGGCGCACACGGCGGCCGAGCGTACCGGCGTCCGGGTTGGCGTCGATCGCGAGGATCTTGTCCTGGCGCTCACTGGCGAGTGTCGCGCCGAGCGCGGTGGTCGTGGTCGTCTTGCCCACACCACCCTTAGGCTGATCACGGCGATCCGGTAGCACGACAGCACCGGCATCCGGATCGCTGTTCACAATCCCTCCTAGTGTGGCCGAGCACCCTCAAGCCGTGCCGGGGCAACCGTTGTTCCTGTCGTCCGTAGACGCCCGCAGTCGTCCACACGGGCAGGCCGACGTCATTGGCGATCGGGTCGGCGGCGGTACACAGGAAGCGGCAGTTGATCGGCTTGCCATTGTTGCGATCAGGAGTGTCTTGTCGTCGTTGAACTTCGAGAAGTCCCCCACCTTCCCCAGACACGCTTCGGGACGATCGGCAAGCCCAGCGCGGCCATCGTGGCCTGCCGCTTCTTCAGCTCGATGACAAGCTTGGTGGCGCTGGGTGCGGTGACCTTCTTGAAGTTGCCAACAAACCTGCCGTTGGCCGTGGCCGCGCCCTCGTCGGTCATCATCTTGTTGGAGGTCCACGCCGCGTCCTCCGCGGTGGGCGTTGCCGAGGAACCAGAAGACGTCGCCAGGGAGGAAGCAAGGGAAACGGCAGCGCGGAGCGAGGGGCGGACGCGGAGCGGCCGGACCGTCTGCCGTATCCCGCACCGCGTGAGAGCGCGCAGCGCTCGGTCCGGTCGGGCGCGGCGCGGCTGCCCAGCACGCGGCAAGGCGGTACGGCGCGCGAAACATGCCGCACAGCCGACCGGAACGCGCCCGAGCAGGGCCCCCACCCCCCCAAAGGAAAGAGCAGGTACTGCACCAGGCCGCCGGTCCAGGCCCGTCAAAGAATCCGGCGAGGCCGAGCCGGTTGGCACGCATAGTCCCGTCGACGGGCCTTGGGCGGTCACGTAGTCGCGGGCCAGGAGCGCAGCAAGGCGGCAATTTTCGCGGCCGTGCAGGTGGGGTCGCGGAGCAGGTCGCGCAGGGCGATGGCGTCGTCGCGGGTGGGCTTGACCTGGAGGCCGGAGGCCTCCAGGTACATGACGCCGGTGGCAGCGGCGACCGCCATGTTGGAGCGCTCCAGCCAGCGGCAGCGGCCGAGGATGTGCACCAGGGCGGCCGCGCGGGCGTAGGGGCCGTCGTACACCGGCTGCTCCAGCAGTTCGGCCCTGTGACAGGCAACAGCAGCCACCGGCACCCCGTAGTCGTCCGGTGCCGGGTCACCCGCCCCAGCGATCTCGGCGACCTGGAGGATCCAGGGAACGTCGATGTGCAGGTCCATTACGCGGCGCGCGCCCCCGGGGCGGACTGCTCGGCGTCCTCGGCCTCATCGAAGACGGCCTGGTGCTCGTCAAGGAACCGGCGGGCGGCGTCCAGGCCACGGACACGCAGGCCGTCGGCGTCTTCCCGGACCAGCTGGGCGATGTAGTCGCCGATGCTCAGCCCGCGATCTTTGGCCCGGGCCCTGGCGAGTTCTGCGACCTCGTCGTCGACCCGCGCACCCAGTTGTGTCTTCGCCATACCGGCATGGTAACAGCTGTTACCAACAGCGTGGGGCGCCCTGGGTCCGAAGCCTCTCGGCGCCGGTCCGGCAACGCCAGCTCCACCGCGCCACTGCCCCGGTCAGTGGCTCTCTTCTTGCTTCGGCCATACGCCAGGGCCTCCGCCGAGCCGGTGGATCTCGTCGTGCTCGGCACCCGCTTGCCGCATGATGTCGAAGACATCCTTGAACGCGTCGCTGCTGCTGGCGGGCGTCTGCGTGTCCAGCTCGGTGGCTGCGACATGGGCGCCTTCCACGGCCCCCGGCCTCGATCACCGCCAGGAGATGCTGTTCCTCCCCCGGCCTTACGCCTGCGGCTTCGAGGAGGTCGGACACCCGACGCCGGGCGCTCGCGGTGGCCTCTGCGTGCACGATGATCAGCGGTGAGGCGGGCCGCTCAGGGCTGGTGCTCATACGCGGTTCCCGTCTGGTGTGTTACCTGAGTTCAACGGAGTAGTTGTCTCCGTCGAATGTCCATCCGTCGGCGCCTTCGCCGATGTCCTGCACGATGACGTCGTCGATGAAGTGGTCCTCGAACTCGTCGTCGGTGAGTTCGCCGGCCATCCAGAGTTCCTCGATCTCGTCCCAGTCGCCCCGTCGGCCGTCGATCCGCAGGGGTGCGGCGTCTCGTGTTCCGCGTTCGCGCCGGTCGGTGCCAGTGGTGACCCAGCCGCTGATCTCGTAGTCGCCGTTCTTGACGTGGTCGGCGATGGGGTCGGCGGGGACGATGGCGACGTTTTCGTAGGCGGTGTGGATGAGGTCGCGGTAGCCGCAACGGCTCGTCCGCCAGGCTCCACTGGGCCCAGCGCAAGGCGTCGGGACTGATGTGCAGGACGGTACTGCGCAGGACCTGGCGGTCCTCCGGCTCTTCGTCCGGCTCGTGCCGTCCGCGGACGATCGTCAGGCTCGTCCAGCCCAGACCGGCGAGCGTGTCGGCGACGGCGTCGTAGAGGCGCCCATCATCACCGGCCAGATGCCGGGGACCGACCCAGAACGCGGGCCGGCCGCCGCGCGGAGTGGACGGGTCGAGCGGGAAGTCGGGGTACAGGGGCGCCTCCAAGAGCTCGGTACGGGTCTAGTTGCCGCCGGCCCGGCGGCGGGGGCGACGCGGGGGCGCCAGAACGGGGCCCTACCACGTCAGGGCGACAGCGACCTCGGGCGGTAGATGGCCGAGCTCCGCGTCCTCATCCCGCCCTTCAGCGAGGAAGACAACGGCCCGGCCGGTCTCGTCCACGGACTGCACGACCTGCGCCAAGCGGTGGGCCATCGGAAAGAACGGATTCATGGCCTGGCGGACCGGAGCACTCCGGTCACAGCCGGACAGCAGGTCGATGAGATCGCCGACGGTCATCTCCGGGGACGTCACGAACAGCCTCCATGGGTGAGGGAAACGGTGAGCGATGGAACGGGCGGGTGGCCGTCAGACAGCCAGCCACCCGCCAAGCGAGGACTACCTGCGGGCACCTGTGCCGTCATACGCGACGTGAGGTCCCCAGCACGCGCGCCACGGCGGCGGCGACAATGTCGGCCGGCGTCTCGGTGTCGAACGACAGGTGGTAGCCACGCACCTTGGCCGTGCCGGTGACGGCGATCTTCCATCCCTCGCCGTCCGTGCCGGGGCGGCCGAGCGGGAACCAGCCTAGGTAGAAGCGGCCGTCCTTCGAGCTGACGTGCACGTCCGCACGGTCGTCCACGATCAGGTGGAATTCCTCCGCGGAGAACTGGTCCATGACCAGCGTGGGCTGGCCGGGGCCGAGCTGCCATTCGCGAAGCCGCAGGGCTTCGACGGTGGTGGAGAAACCGGGGCCTACAGGCGCTACGGTCACAGGCAATCACCTCTCTGACCTGGGGTTTCCTGCAAGGTCGTCTACGTTGACATGCCCTCGCGCACGTTGGCCAGTCTTTCCGCGATCTTTCCTGTCTGCCCCCGGCGAACTGCTGTCGTGTCTCATCGAAGTTCGTCTTCCTGGCGCCGCAGACCTTGCTGGACTGGATTCAGGGAGGTGCATGCACTGGGTTCGTTGAGACAGGGCAAGAGCGGCATGTTCTGGTGAGCGTTCCCTCGCCGAGCACCGAACCCGTTTACAGCTGGCGGCGCCGCAAGGGCAGCCACGCTCCCCGGGCCGGCGCCTCGTAGGCGCCAACCTTGAGAGCGGTTCTGGCCACCTTCAAGAACAGGTTGTGCTGGCCGTGGTAAGCACCGGACAGCCTGGTCCGAGCCGCCATCTGTTGGCCCCGGTCTCTTCGTACCGTGCCAAGCCAGACTGGTTCTGGGGCATGGTCATAGAGGAGAGACTGCTGAAGCACAGTGGCCGTATCGACTACGTCCATTGGAGCGCGAAGTTCGAGTGCAGCGAAGGCCCGCTTCAACCGTTGCGGATCCAACTCCAGGGCCCGGCGCTCCATCTCGTCCCAGCGTTCGTGGAACGCGTCCTCGTACATGGCCTGATAGTCCTGGTAGACCTGCTCGGCCTGGAGGAGGAACTCTGCGCAGAGGGAGGGCAGGAGTTCTCTTATCCATGGGGCATCGGCTTGGTAGCGGGCCGCACTAGCCTGACTGCGTCCGGCTATGACTGCACCACCGGCGCCTAAGAGAGCTCCGCCGAACGCCGCTCCCGCAGCGATCAAGCCGAGCAGGAACTCGCTGTTCACACGCCCTCCAACTCGTCACGAAGGCCCGGAAGTTACCACGGATGACCAGTCTGATCATTGGGTTTCGGGCCGATGCGCGTTACCTCAGTAGTCAGGCGATGTCGAATGCGTGGTGAACTGCGAACGCTCGCGATATCACGCTTCGGCACGGCGAAGTCGCCGAAGATCGAGTGTGGTCGAGGCGCCAGTTGTCCGACGGGGTAGAAGCCCGTGATGTGATAGCGGACCTGGTTGTGCCAGACGTCGAATCCCATGACCCAGGACTCGGCCAGGTCATCCACGACGATCAGTGCCGGGTGGGTGCCAGCGGTGGGCCGGTACAGGGGTATGGCTACTGGAACCGGGCATTCGCCGAACAGGGAGTCGGCATAGAAGGCCCTGGCAGTCAGCATGCGTTCCGCGAGCACACCGGTCGCGTGGTACTCGGCCGGCACCTGCTGGAGGAGACCGTCCAGCTCGATCAGCACGGTGCGGTAGCGCTCTGCCTTCCGTCTGTTGGGTGGCTCCAAGGTCACCGGGTCACCGCCAGGTGCGAGGTGAGCGGGATGTCGTAGCGCATCCAAGAACGCATGGCAGCAGCTGTATGGGGCCTGCCGGAACCGAGAGCGCGGTATCCGTCAAAGATCCAGCCCGTCACCTCCAGGAAGGTGCCGCGGCCCGTGCTGATGTCCAGTTCCGTGTTGAGGAAGGCGGGCCGCTTGGCTACCGCGAAGCCCTGCCAGGCGCGGTCCCAGCGGAACAGTGTGCCGAACTCCGGGTCGTCCCACACCAGGAGGCGGTTGCGTGTGTGTGCGGCTCGGCAGTCGAGAATCCACAGGTCTGCGTGGGCCTCCCTGCCGGCGACTTCAACTGGGGCAAGCGGATGGGCCTGGATCTCTGCCCGCTTCCCGCAGCGCAGCAGGCAGTCCGCTCTGCGGTTCCCGAGTGGGATCTCGGTGGCCACACCCCAGTCCTTGACTCCTTTGTGCCACGTGGACTCGGTCACAGGGCGCCCGCGTACCGGAGGAGCTCGGCGTCTTCGTCGTCCAGGCCAAGGGCCTGGGCTCCGACCTCGGCGATGTAGTCGGCGAGGTTGAAGATGCCGGGGATGCTGTCGATGCCGACGACGAGCCGGTCGTAGCGCTTGAACAGGGCGATGATCCGATTTGCGCGGGCCCTGTGTTCCTTGGCTCCTTGGGCGGATTCCTTGGCCGCACGGTCAAGCCGGTCTGCCTCCATGAAGTCGCGCTCGGCAAGAGGAGGGAGGACTTCCATGATGCGGTCGAGGTCTTCCAGCACAAGTTGCTGGGCCGACTTCTCCGTCAGCTCGCCGCCCTCGCCGATCAGGACCTTCGCCACGACCTTTTCGTCGTCGGATCCAGCACCGTGCGAGCCGGGAACCGCAGTGTCGCCAGGGCCTGATGCTCCGGTTCCGCAGCTCGGACCCATGACGGTGGTGCCGCCCTGTGCGGGTCCAGCCGGACCAGCGAGAGCGGCGATACGAAGTTCCTTGCAGACCTTGTTGAACGAGGTGGTGCACATCGATTTCACTGCGCGGTCAAATACTGGACGGTATTCCGTACAGAGCACGTTGATCTTCGACCGGACGACGCTTTGCATCCGGGTGAGTTGCTCGACTTCGCTCCCGCCCTGGCGGATGCACCGGAGAGCTTCCCGGTCGAGGACGTCGCGCACGGCGTTGGGGTAGCGGCCTGCGGCATTGGGGATAGACACGGGTTTCTACTTTCCGGAGAGGAGTCGGATCGTGCGGGGGCGCTTCTCCAAGACGCGGCCGGCCCAGGAGGTGACCGAGTCACGGATGGATTCGACGGACTGCCACACGTCGGGGTCATCGACGTGTGCGAAATCGTCGGGGCCCAGCAGGAGGATCTCCCTGCACTTGTGGGCCAGACCGAAGTAGCGGATGGTCCAGTCGGCACGCGGATCGCGCTCGTCGTCGCCGATCAGCTCGTTGACCAGCTCTTCGTCCGGATCCGGCACGGGGCGCATCTGCTCGCGTACGTACCGGGCGACCTCCTGGTCCTGGAGAACCTCACGGACGGTCGGCTCCCGCAGGATGGACAGGACGGCTTCCGGAGTTTTGGTCAGCTCCGCGACGACGGCCTCCCGCACCCCTACATGGCCGAGCTGAGCGACGATCTCGCCCGGTGTCTCCGTACCGGAGGCCGCTCCGTCCGCCAGGCCGAGGGCCCGGCAGTACTCCCCGGCGTCGAGTACGGCCGGCCATCCCGCCCGCTCGGCGCTGGCGAGCCTCCCGAGCAGCAGTCCGACACGACGCGCGCGTTCGGCCGGGTGGGTTACGCAGGCCGTGACCACGCACTTCCACGGCACGTGGACGGACGACGTGGCGAGACGTTCGCGAAGTTCCGCGCCCGCCAACGCCGTGACGCGCTGGTATCGCTCAAGTGTGTCGGCCGCATAGCCGAGTTGGCGTGCCAGCGGTTCCAGGGCACTGCTCACCGCCAGGCTGGACTGCTCGGCGATCTCGGCGCACACGTCGCCGAGTCCGAAGCGCGCCGCAAGCTGCACCCGCGTCGCCTGGACGTCCTGCTCCGCGAATGCTCTCGCGCGTTTGAGCTGTTCATCGGTGTAGCCGGGATCTGCGCTACCGCCCGGCTCGATCCACACGTTCTCCATGGCCGAGGACGGTAGAAGCCCGAGCTGTCAGAAACGTCCGCGAGCCACTCGAACAGCCGCTCAAAAAACGGGTTGACGACCAAGATCTCAAAAATGTGCCCTAAGGCCGATCACCCCCGAAGTCCGGTTTGACCCGGCCCAGTCGACGGCCTGAATCTGCCCCGCGTGACAATCCGATCGTCAGGAGAGGCAATGCTCGGCGCAGAGGAGCGGCAGGAGTTGAGCGCGGGGTATCCGTCGTTCGTCAATGGAATCTCGGAGAGCGACTGGCCCCATCTCCGGCTCGGCGAGGAAGACCAGCGGCTGATCCAGGGCAAGCGAGGCGAGCACAACCGGCTCGGCCTGGCTGTGCAGCTGACGGTCGTGCGCTTCCTGGGCCGTTTCCAGACCGACGTGGAGAGGATCCCCGAGGACCTGGTGCTGCGCGTGGGCGAGCAGCTCGGCATCTCCGACCCGCTCGCCAAGATCACCCTGTACGGGGAGAACAGCGACACCGTTCGAAACCACGTCAGGGAGATCAGACGGGAACACGGCTGGACTTCCTTCGTGGCGGGCGAGGCCCAGCTCGTGGCCTGGTTGGAAGACCGGCTGAAGTACTCCACGGACGGCCCGAAGGCGATGACGCTCCAGGCCCTAGTCTGGCTCCGCGGGCAGCGTGTGCTGCTCCCCAGATACTCGACGCTTCGTGACCTGGTGACGCTCTGCCGGGGTAGAGCCGAAGACGCGGTGTCGAAGGAACTCGTCTCCAAAATGAACCGTCAACAGGTCCGCATCATCGACTGGTTGATGGAGGTTCCCGCCGACGAGCGCACCAGTCGTCTGGACGGCCTGCGTCGCGGTGTCGGCGTGCCCTCGTGGGCGAACTTCGTGAAGGCGCTGTCACGCGCGGACGAGATCCGCGCTCTCGGGTTCGTTGATGTGGATGTCTCGTCCATCCCCGACCGCAAGTTGGCGCAGCTAGCCGATCACGCCTTGACCGAGCGGGTACCGCGCCTGAAAGAGCAGACTGGCAAGCGGGCTGCGGTACTTGCGGCCATCAAGCGCCTGGAGACGAGCGCCATCGACGATGCCATCGACATGCTCGACAAGCTGATCAGCGAGGGCTTCATCGCCAAACCCAAGAGGTGGGCCGACAAGGCCCTCGTCGACGCCTACCCGAAGTTCGCCCCTGACGGCACCCTGACCGCACAGGCACTGCTCGCCGTCCTGGAATCCGTGGCGGAGAGCATCGACCACGACAGCGGTGTGATCAGCGACCCAGTCACCGACACCGGCTCCACGCGTGCCGTGCTGGAGACGGTCGCCGACCGGGACACTCTCTTCCGGGCGGCCCAGAACCTCCTGGAGTACATGCCGGCCCGGGACTCCGACACCCATGAGGCCCGTCGCGCCAAGGCACTGGAACGGTTCAGAGACGTACGGACGTTCGTACCCGTCCTTGTCGACAGGGTCCGCTTCGGCGCAAGTCCCGCGGGCCAGGCAGCGCTGGCCGCGCTCCACGCTTTGCCGCCTCTCCTGGATCGCGAGGACGTTCGGCTCGATGACATCGACACCAGGCTGTTGAAAGGCTCCTGGAAGCGCCTCGTGGAAGGTGAGCCGGAACAGTCCGACGGCGCGGTGAACCTGTCGGCATACGCCCTGTGCGTGGTGGAGACCTTCCACCGGCATCTGTGCAAACGAGAGATCTTCGTTCAGGGCTGTTCCCGCTGGGGAGACCTGCTCGCGCGACTCCTGTCAGACGAGGTCTGGGCACAGGCCCGGCCCAGCCTGCTCACCAGCTTGGATCTGCCCGAAGACCCCAGCGCCTACCTCGACCGCGCTGCCAGCAGCTTGCACGCCGACCTGGTCAGAGTCGCCTCCCGCACGCCCGAAGGCGCTCAAATCACGCTCGGCAACGGTGACTTGGTCTTACCGAAGGGGCGGCCACCGCGTACATCGAGCCTGAGTCGCCAAGTGGAGAAGATGCTCCCCAAGGTAGAGCTGCCCCAAGTGGTGCTGGACGTGTTGAGCCGGACCGGCGGAATCGCCGCGTTCACCACCCGCAACGGCAACCCTTCCCCCTACCCGGAATTCGAGCTGTCCGTAGCCGCCGTGATGGTCGGATACGGCTGCAACATCGGCCTCGAAGCCGTCGCGAACGACGAAAAGGACGCCCTCAAACTCGACCGCCTCACCAGCATCAGCCGCGAATACTTCCGCCCCGATGTGATCGAGGCATGCACCACCCTCATGCTCGGCGCGGAGAGCGACGCACTCACCACCCTGCAGTTGAACGGGGAGCGCCTCGCCTCCGTGGACGGCCACAGCTTCGTCATCCCCACACCACAGCCCGGCCTGCTCATCGCACCCGAAGGCAATGCCGAGGTCACCTGGCTGACCATGCTGACCGAGCAGGCCATCCAGCTGTCCGGGCGCATGGTCGGCGGCCGGCCCAGCGCCGCGCTGGAGGCACTCAACACCCTTACGACGTACCGGGACCAGACCAACGTCCTGGACAGCCGACACCCCGAAGCCATCGTCGCCGAGGCCGGAACGCACGAGGACCTCGTCTTCGGCCTTCTGACCCTCTCCGGCTACTCCTACCAGCCCGCCCCGCACCAAATCAACGATGCCAGGCTATGGCGCATCGACAGGTCAGCGGACTACGGACCTCTCCAGGGCGCAACACGCCGGCAGATCGACCCTTCGCAGATCGCGGCACACTGGGAAGACATCCTGCGGGTGATCGGCTCGATCCACCACGGTGCCGTCAGCGCACACGACGCGCTGCGGATCGTCACCCGCAACGGCCAGCCCACCGACCTCGGATCAGCGATCGTCTCCTTCGGGCGCATCGCCAAAACACGCCACCTGCTCCGCCTCTATGACAACCCCGAGTACCGGAGCGGGATCGAAGCACAGAGCAGGCTGCACAAGGAACGCGCCGACCTCGCCAGGCGTATCTGCCACGGCATCGACGGCCCCTTCCCCGACTACTACCCTGGTCTGGAAAACCGGCTCGGCGTTCTCGGCCTCGTCCTCAACACCGTGGCCCTCTTCAACACGGCCTACATCCAGAAGATCGTCGAGAAAATGCGCGCCCAGGGCCAGGTCATCTCGCACAGCGACCTCCGCCAGCTCTCTCGGATGATGTACGGCCACATCAACATGCGCGGCCGATTCCACTTCGAGCCGCCCGCTGACACGATGTTCGAGATCCCCGACGTCGAACCGGATCCCGCCTGAAGACCGCAGGCCACCTCCGCAGGTGGAGCCGTCCGTGAGAACTACTGAACGGCGAGCCCACCCGTCTCACGCCGAAGCCGGTGCCTCACCCGAGGTACCGGCTTCGTCCTTGCCCACCACGGTCCACGTTCCCCAGTCCGTACAGGGTGACGAACGCACGCCCCAACGGCTCATGGCAAATGATCTTGGCTGTTTGGCAGGCGCGTTTGACCGACTTACCGCCCCGTCAAGATCAGGTGGCAGAACCCCGACAGCCGTCAAGATCACTTGCGAAACGGTCAAGATCACCCGCCAGAGGACACTCGCGCTGGGTGACTACTCACCCCGCAACGCCGCGTCAACTTCGGTAAGAACGGAGTTTGGGGAGCTCCCTGCCCCTGCCCGACCCAATCGGCCAGGTCCCTTTACCAGGCAAAATGCGCCTTAACTCACATTATTGAGATCTTGGTCGCCAAGCAGCACGACGCCGAGGAAGAGAGGGCGCCGCACTGGGGAACTTTCCAGTGCGCGCAAGGAGATGGCCATGATTCAGAGACGGGGTAGTGGCCACTTCCATGGGACATCCCGGAGACCGGCACCTCACAGCATCGGGATTTGGACATGGCTGACTGGCCAAGGCGTGTGACAGCCACCCCCAGGGCCGGAAGACCGCGGCGTTCCTACCGCAGGGCCGCGACGAGAGGTGCCCAGAGACCGTGCACCAGGTTGGGAACAACGAGGTGTGCCTTCTGCCGGGCGCGGGTCATGACGACGTACAGCAGCTTGGACCCGGTCGGGTACGGCTCTCCTTCGGAGCCGTGGAACTCGTTGCTTCCGAGGAGCAAGATCGTGGTGTCGGCTTCCCGGCCCTTGGTCTCGTGGAGGTTCATGACCTGGATCGGGGCCCGTCGGCCTACTCCTACCCCGACCAGGACTTCGTCACGTGCCCTCAGAAGCTCCTGCTCGATCGCGGCAGCGTCGAAGCTGTTCTCGCCCAAGCGGCGGAGGGCGATACGCGTCTGACGGGCCGCCTGAATCCAGGTCTCCTGACCGCGGGCGGCTCCGACTGTGCTGTAGGCGTTGGTGACCACCTCTGCGAGCCTCATGACGTCGGGCCGGCCATTCTCGCCGACCGCGGCGCGCAGGTCCCGTGCCAGTCGTCCCAGTGCGTTACGGAGCGGCGGGTTGCTCGCCGGGTTGAGCATATGCCCGGCGAGCGGCACCACCTTCTTGCCCTTCGCCGTGGCCTGGACGTAGACGGCCAGCGCGCGGAGAACCTCAGGGTCGGGGAGGCCCAGTGCGTATTTCGCCAGGGCGAGTTGCGCGGCAAGCGCCTCACCATGTGCCTCGTCGAAGCCGACTTGCTCATGCGCGAGGCCGTCGGCGAGCAGAGCGTCAGACAGACTGGAGGTCGCCACGTGGGTGTGGGTGAAGATGCTGACGGTGTCGCCGTCCTTCCTGGCGCGGCGCGCGAGGTCGATGACCTCGGCATGTCCGTGGCCGTCGGTGTAGTCGGTGACCGAGATGCGCCCCGCAGCAGCGGCCATGCGGATGGCACCGTGGGTGAAGTCGCGTCGCAGGGCGGCCTCGGCCGCAGCAGGCAGGGTGCCGCTCGGGTCGCGGTAGCTGAGCGGCGGCAGCATGATCTTGTCGGCCCCGTGCAGTCCCATCGCCGTGGCGATCCGGGCATCGGCGTCAATGTGCTTGAAGCCCGCGTAGATGCACTGGTTGGTGTCGCCCAGCAGAATGCGGCGCGCGGCCGGTGCGATCTGCTGGAGGAACTGCCATTCCTGGTCGTCGGTGTCCTGGAACTCGTCACAGATCACGAGACCGTACCGGCCGTTGTAGTGATCGCGCACCTTCTCCAGGCCGAGCAACTCCACCGCGGCCGGGACCAATTGGTTGTAGGTGAGGCCGGGCCCCGCTCCCCCGACGAGGCACTGTGCTTCGCTCAGCACCACGAGAGGCTGCGGGTATCCGTGGTGCGGGCCGAAGCTGTTGATGATGCGCCACGCGAAGCCGTGGAAGGTAGCGACTTCCAGGCGGGGCGCCATCGGTCCGATCAAGTTGGACGACCGGTCGATGATCTGTGCCACCGCAGTGCGCGAGAAGGAGAGAAAGAGGACTCGCTCAGGGGCGGGCAGCCTCGTTCTGCGTCCGAACTGATGAGCCGCTCGGCGTCGGATGGCCAGTCGTTCGTCGGCGTCTTCGAGGTGGCGGCGGGCCGCTGCGACGGCGGTGGTGGTCTTGCCGGTGCCGGCGCCCCCGAGTACGACCAGTACCGGCACGGCGCTGTCAATGACGTCTCGCTGCTCCCCCTTAGCCTCGTAGCTCACACCGCGTCCTCGTCAGGACGGCTGACGTCCTCCAGGTCGATCAGTGTGGGGCCGTCGTAGCCGGAGCTGGCAGCCGTGGCGATGGCGTCCAGAGTCGCCACCAGGAGCGGCGGGTGCACCACGGAACCCTCCCCTTCCGGTCCCTCACCTCCGTGGTCCTCCGCGTCGGCAGGTTCCGGCTGCAGCTCTCGGTAGAGGGCGTCGAGGAAGGGCTCGTGCAGGCTCTTGCCGTGGAGCGTCTTACAGAGTTTCGTGACGGTCTGCTCGGTCGCTTCGGCGGCCAGGGGATCCGGCTGCCCGACCTTGTCGAGCTGCGCAGCCGACTGGGGAGACTGCTTGTCGGCGTCGACAACGCCGATCACGCGGAAGCCGAGCTGCTTGGCGAGGTCGGCAATCTGAGGGACCTGGTCAATGCCACCGTCGGCACCTGTCCCGGCGGCGACGATGCGCACACCATGGGCAGACAGGGGCAACCTGCTCGGCGGGTAGCGACGGTTGGCCATTCCAAGGACCGCGACGTCGTGCGGGCCTTCGGTGACTGCGACGACGGGCGCGGTGAGCGCGGGGAGCAACTGAGTGTGGAGCTGACGGTGGGCGACGATCTGCTTGCGGTCACTGACCTGCGGAAGCTGGTGGTGCGCACGCTGACCGCCGTGGCGGACGAGGCGGACCACCTCGCCGGGTTCGAATGCTCGCGCCACTTCGGGCCGACGGGTCGACAGCCAGGCTTGCCCGGACCGGTTGCGGATCAGTGAGGCGAGATGCTCGGCGGTGGCGGCGTCGAGCTGGTCTCCGAAGTCATCGGCGAGTACGACCGCGCCGGGGACGTCCGCGAGCAGCATCGCCTCGGCCATGGAGAGGACGGCGCTCACCGTGCTGCCGTGGTTCGCCAGGGCGAGCGGCCCTGCGGTGTCCAGCCGCAGCGCGGCCCGCAGGGTGCGCAAAAGGGCGCTGACGGATCCGTCCTCGGCAAGGAAGCCGACGTCCCCGGCGGTGATCGGGCTGTCCCCGAGCCGCTGGCCTGTGCCGCCCACGGCCAGCACAGCGCCCACGGCCTCGGTGATGGCCGGGGCCGTGGACAGCGCATCCACGGCCTGGCTGACCGCGTCGCGCAAGACCTCGAACGCGGCGACAGCGGCCTTGGGATCGCGCTCCTCGACGTACCGTCGCATGCTTCCGCCCGCGCGAAGCTGCAGGGGGACTCCCGTATTGAGGGTGATCACCGGAAGCGCACGGCGCACGGCAGCCGGCACCCGTGCATACTGCCCTGTCTCCGGATTGCTGCGTGCCGGAAAGTAGACGACGGAGTCCAGTGCCTCGGTCTCGCGGTCGTAAGTGAGCCGATAGGTGAGGCGAACGCATTGGGGAGCCGTGGGGTCCGCCTCGTCGCTCTCGGAGGCGGATCCCGACGCGTCGAGCGGCTGGAGGTAGCCGTCGACCAACTGCTCCGCCTCCGGGTCGAGATCAGAGAGGGTGACCTCCACCTCGGCCGTGGACGCCCGAGGCGACTGCGCCGACTCAGGCAGTACTTCCTCCGAGCCTTCACCGGACGGGGAACTCTGGCCCTCGCCCTCGCCCACTCCCGCCACAGGCACGCTCTGGTGCAGATCTGACAACGCGGGCGTACGAGCAGCATCCGGGTCGAGCACGCGCGCCAGCGCCTCGATGACATCGCTGCGTCCGGCGCGGGGCACGCCGGCCACGACCGCGTGACCGCGGGGGCGCCGATCGAGGGACTTCCAGTCCCGGAAGTCCGATACCAGCAGTCGGGTCACTCGCACCGCATCATCATTGCGGACAACGCTCCTGGTGAGCACGGCAATTAGCGCAAGAAGGCTAGATCGGGCGCGCGACGTGGACCTGGGCCGCCGGCCTGTCTACTCCAGCAGTTCTGATTGGATCCGGTCCCAGCCCGGCCGCGGGTTGTCGACCGGGTGCACGATGGTGAGGAGGCGGCCTTCGAGGAACACGTCGAGCCGGTCGGCCGTCGGAGAGGCCAGTCGACGGCGCTGGGCCCGGTGGTCCAGCGGCACTCGCTCTCCCAGGACGCCGAGCAGCACCTCATGGTGTGCCGGGCCGACAGCATCGCCGCGGATCCACCGGCCGCGGACCTCGACGCCGGAGAAGGTGCCGAGTGTGTCCTCACGGCCGAAGGACCGGTTCATCGCGGCCTCGACCACCGGTTGGGCCCGTCTGACCGCCGTTCCGACGTGGGCCCCGGCTCCATCGGCCGGAGCCTCGCCGCTGGACCCAGGCACGTCATCAGGCCAGGTCAGGAGGGGTTCCTCCGACTCCATGCCCGCTCGCCGACGGGGATCGGGCCGGGGAACACGGAATCGCCAGGGAGTTGCGCTGCCCGGCGCGTCGATCCACCCGGTCCTGAGCCCAGCCATAGCCGGGGAGCCGGCGGGCAGGAAGATGTCGACGTAGACGCCGCCCGTGCCGAGCCAGACCCAGCTCATGAAGTAGGCGTGATCGTCGTGATCGACGGACCATTGCGCGAGCTTCTCCAAGCGTGTCTTCTGCGGCTGGGTGCCTTTGCCGGCTGGGAACATCTGCTTGTGGTCGCGGCGGCGGCCCCGCGCCTCCCCAGCGAGCGGACCGCCAGCCAGGTCGTACAGCAGGTCCGGCCGCACACCCTTCTTCTCGTAGGTGCCGACTAGTTTCCCGGGCAAGACATCGAAGCTGCTGAGACCGTTGGCCCCTGGGTCCCAGTCGAAAAGGGCCTCGCTGACAGCGGTCATCACCCCGAGCCCGGTGCACTCGCTGACAAAGCGCCGGATGTGGAGGGAGCTGGAGTCGAGGGCGGGGCAGTCGACCCCGAGCGGGCCAGTACCCGGGCTGCCGCCGATATAGCTGAGCAGGAGGCTGATCTCGTGGTCGCGCATACGCTGATCGACCGTCTTGCGCAGGTCGCAGGCAAGGGCGTTGATGTTGACCACGGCAGCCAACGACACTGGCAGAGAGCCCTGCCCGATCTCAACGGCCTGGACAGCCTCAGCGCCGGCCATTCCCTTCTCAACCGTGAAACGCCACACTCGGGCGCGCACCGAACTCATGAGGGAAGCCTATGGCCGCTCTCCGACAGTGCGGACCACCCCGGCTCCGCAGGGCCCTTCAACGCGCGGGTCAAGGAACCAATTCCGGCAGCCGCAGACTCAATTGAACGACGAAAAGGATTACTTCACCGCTAACAGCCGAGGGATCCTTGAGACCGGCCAATGGGACTCGAGCCGCGCCTATACGCATCCCGTGGCGGCGGCGCTCGCCTCAGCCGGGGTGATGATCGCGCGGGCAGTCTCGGAACCTCCGGCCGGGTTGTTCTCGTTGGGGTATGTCTCCACCGTTCCCCCACGGACGGCAGAAGACTCCGACCACATCTCCAGGGCGTTGACCCAGGTGCTGGCCCTGGAGCGCCACCAGAAGGACGCGGCCAAACTGGAACGCTCCCTCGCTCCAGTGAGACATCTCTTCCTCTGGGTAGACCTCGCGAGTCGCTGGGACGTAGTGCGGGCGTTCGAGGAGGGCGAGCCCACGACCGCCCCCACGGTGGATGACCGGATCACGTGGGTGTGGCTTGCAGTGCCCACTGAGGACGGTGCAGACGTGTTGCGATGGTAGGCCCCTTCTGGCTGGCGGCGAGACGCGGTGACCATTTCGCTGGCCCAGGGAACGCAGGGCACAAGCGACGCCCCGCCAACCCGAACGCTCAGCCCCGCCAACACAGGCGCTCACCCGCCAGTTGAAGCACCCAGTCACACCTGTGGCCGAGCACCACACCTCACGCCAAGCGGCAGGTTGAATGCACAGTTCCGCTTCACGAAGGCGAGCATGGTGACCCAACCGGAACTGCCGACCCTCCGCACCTGCCCAACAGACCGACTCTCGGCAACCACGGAGCCGGGCCCGGCGGCCAAACGGCTCCCGTCGCCCCGCCTCGGCTCGACACGCCCACGGACACCAAGGCAACCGCCGTTTTACAGCTCCCTACTACTCGGCCGCATTCCCTTGATGATCTCCTCCAAGGATTCACCCTCGGGTGGTCTATTGATCGCCTCTACATCGTCATCTTCTTGGGAAATTCGCGACTTTCGGTCCTCTTCGGATACCAGAACGGTTGCGCTCCACCCGTGGTGTCGCCGGTCGTAAGCGTGAGGGCTGAACGTGGCGAGAATCACCTGAAATGCCCATTGGGACGATTCGAATAAATCTAGGATCTCCATCTCTACAGCTGGATGCAAGAAATTAAATGGCTCGTCAAGAACTAGAATCGTCGGTTCCGCGCGAGCTTGCAGTTCAGCAAAAGCCGCGAGCACACAGAACGGAAAAATCCGGCTTTGCTCCGCCGCCCGCCACCCCCGACAATATGTGATGCTGACGGAACCCTCGCTGTTCAGAGATACGCCGGATATCACATCAGGCAGGAGACCAGGAAGGCTGTGGACGACGGTTCTCGCCGCCCATGGATCGACACCCAGGAAATCAGCTACACCGCTGACCGTGGGCGACTCCATTACGAAGGATTGGGTGCCGAAAGACCAGACTCTGTAGGGGCGAGGAGGGAGCGGGACTCTTCTGTCGTCCACCTGGTACTCCAGCACTTCACCGCACACATCCACTGTCGCCCGACGAAGGGCGGGGTCAAACCAGGTGATCGCACACGAAAGGTCAGCCGGATTTTTGACAGACACTGCATCCATGAGCAGTTGCGGCGAAGTGAGGCATCTCAACAGATGGAATAGACGGGTCTTCCCCGAGCCGTTCATCCCGAAAAGCAGGTTAAGCTTCGAAAGTCGAATGATGCCCGGCGCGAAGAGGTAATGACTCATGACTTCAAGCGACTGCACCCAGCCAAAAGGCTGAACGTGCCCTCCCTGTTCAAGGCGCGTCCGATTCTCATGTAGATCTTTCCAGCTTCGAAGCAGAGACTCTGAATAGAATTTTCCTGCGTTCGCATCGACAAGGCGACCGCAACTCGCACACATCCAGATACCGTTCGATATGGCAGAGCGTTCATTGTCCGACAGGCCGCCGATTCCCCGGGGGCCGCCTGCCGCTGCGGCAAAAATATGGGCAGCCGTGCCGGTATCCGAGACGCCCTCAGGTCCAGCGCCCGGGCCGATCGTCAAAGCACCGCACTGGGGATTGGAGCAGCGGAATCCTGCACGCTGGGCCAACTTCAGACGATTTTCCTTGCTGAAGTTGGCCCTCGGCCCACGGCTATGGCCTGCTGACGACACCCGCTGTCCCCCTCATCCCGCTCCCGAGACCGTTCACGTGGCCGATAGACCCCCTGCCACCTGCACGCATGACGGAACACCTTGCCGTCGCGCAACCGCCTCCCGCTATAGCTTGGCGCCGCCCCCATGTGCAGGCAACAGCGACTCGACCCCAAGGTCCGCCAACCTGAACGCACAGGACGACAAGTCCAGTACTCATTGGACAGGTCTAGTGCTCAGTCACAACACCAACACCAACACCATGACCTGTATGGATGCGACGGAAATCGAACACATGATGCAATAGCTGGTATGCGATGCCATGCCCTCCCCGAAGACCCTGATCGCTGTCCAGCGCGCCTGGGACCGGACCTACCGGGCGCTTGCGGATCCCGCCCACCGCAGGCAGACGACGATCCTGCGGCGGCGCCTGCTGGAGCTGTCGGTACGCGTGTGGTGCCACCCTTACTGGCGCGCGGCCGGGTCGGGCCAGCGAGTGGCCCTGCGCGTACGGGCACGCGAGCTGGAGTCCGAGGTGGGATAGATGGGCGGCGCGCCGGGTGACCGGCCTCCCCTGCGCGTACGGGCACGCGGGCTGGAGTCCGAGGTGGGATAGATGGGCGGCGCGCCGGGTGACCGGCCTCCGGCCGACGCCGTTCCGGCCAGAATCGCTCTGACCTTGCCGGACGGGCAGACCGTGGAGGCGCGGCTCTACGAACGGTTTCGTACGACGAAGGGGCGGCCCTGGAGGTACCTGATAGGGGTACCGGCGTGGATGACGACCGAGGCCGGGGTGGAGGCCGCCGAGTATTCCGTCTGGGTCACAGACAGAGAGCTGCAGCCGATCGAAGGGGTCGACCTGTCGGGGTTCCCACCCGCAGCGATCCTGAACCGGTGGTCCCGCCCAGCCCGTCCGGATGGGTGGTGCGGCCTGATTCTGAACGCCGCGGAGGCACGGTCGTACACGACGCGTTGTGCCGCCACGCAGCGCGCGGCGGGCAGGAACTGGGCACGTTGGGGGCGCTGGACGCGCTGATGCGACCAGGCGCCAGCGCCTGCCACGACTGCTGTGCGGCAGAAGTACTGGTTCCCGCAATGGAGTTGGGGAAGGGGTACGGCTGACCGCCGTCCGAGTCCTTCGGCCCGGTTCTGCCCCGAGAGCAGTGCAGCACGCCTTACCGTGAGCGGCATGACGGTCCTGATCATCGGCGGCATCGGGTTTCTGGGAACGGAGTTGGTCCGCCGAGCCGCCGCGGCGGGCACCGAGGCTGCCGCGACGTTCGCCACTACCCGCCCCGGCACCATCCCGGGGGTCACCTGGCGTGCGCTTGACGTGCGAGACCCCGCGCAGGTCGCCGGGGTGATCAGCGAGGTGTCCGCCTCGGTCGTCATCAACGCATCGAGCGGTGGAGCCGACTGGGAGGTCACGGCGGAGGGCTCGATCCACATCGCCATGGCGGCGGCGCGGCTCGGCGTCCGCCTGGTCCATGTCTCCAGCGACGCGGTGTTCTCCGGAGCTGGTGTCCACTATGCCGAGTCCTGCCTTCCCGACCCGGTGACCCCGTACGGTGCCGCGAAGGCCGCCGCCGAGACGGCCGTACGGCTCCTGGTGCCGAGCGCCGTGATCGCCAGCACCTCGCTGATCATCGGGCACGGCCGGTCCGTGCACGAACGTACGGTGCACGCTCACGTAGCCGGCACACGTGAGGGTGTCTTGTTCACCGACGACGTCCGCTGCCCGGTGCACGTCGAGGACCTGGCTGCCGCCCTCTGGGAAGTCGCGGTGTCGGATGCGGCAGGTGTGCTCCACCTTGCCGGGCCGGACGCCCTCAGCCGTCACGACCTCGGCCGGCTGATCGCCCAGCGCGATGGACTGGATGCCACGCGACTGCCCGCCGGTCGCCGGGCCGACGCCCCGTTGCCCGGAGCCCTCGACGTACGGCTCGACGGCCGCGCTACACAGGAGCGCCTGGGGACCAGGATCCGCGGGGCCCGCGAGTTCCCTCGAGGAGACGGCCGCGTCGTCGTCGATTCGCGCACGCTCCCCCGGCCGCTATAAGTCGCTTGCGCGCGGTCCTTGCGCTGCCCCAAGTGTTGTTGGCCAGGACAGAACGGACAGCGGGGGCACGTGGGGATTGCCAAGGACGAAGTGAAGCGTCGCCTCCACCTCGACGAAGTCGATACCGACGAGCTGCTCGAACTGCTCTTCCACCTTGTGGGCGGCTGCCAAAGCCTGGACGACCGGCGGCTTGTCCTTCCCCAGCCGGCAACCGGCCCAGCCCGGCTCGTGCTGCATTTCACCGCAAGCGGCAGGCTCTGCGACGTGCAACCGGGGGAAGCCCTGACCGAGCAGCATCTGACCGAGATGGAGGAACGGATCCGCCTGCAGTTGTTGGCGCCACCCGTGCCTCGCCTGGTGAGGAAGATTCTCTTCTCCACCCAGCCGAACGACGGATACTGGCGCTTCGAGGACCGGCTCGTCCTGCGTCCGCTGCCCGCGGGCAATCCGGCAACGCACTGGATCGCTGAGACCCACCCGCTGATCTTCGAGTGCGCCTATCCCGGCACGGAGGACACACTGCTGTCCCTGTCACGCGGCGACCGGATCGCCGACCAGTGGATGAGCGTCCTCGGGCTCGCTGCCGCGCACCTGGTTCTTCCCGTGCGGGGGCCGGTCCGCGGTAGGTGGGCGACGGCGGCATTCCAGCGTCCGGGACAAACAGACCACCCCAGCGGCGAATGGGTTCACGACCAGTTCTGGCCGGCCAGCTGGGGCGGAGCGCCCGACAGCCTGTGTGAGCGGGGCGAACTGGGTGATATTCCGGTGACGGACGAACACACGGGTTTCGTGAGGTGCGAGTCCCCCCTGCACCTGCCCACCTACCTCACGCGCTGCCTCGGCGCCTTCGGCTCCCTTGATGTCACCGACCGACGAACCCTCCTCCGGGCGACACACTGGTTCCACCACGCGGCACAGGTCAGCAATCTGTCGGCATCCGCCGCGTACACGGCCGTCGTCCAGAGTATGGAGGTGCTGGTGGACGCCCCGGGCAGCGAGAGCACGACTTCGGCCTTCCGAGCGTTCGTCGATCAGTACGCCCCGGCGACGAGCGACGTGATGCGGAAGATGCATCGAAGCCTGTACAAGATCCGCAGCCAGATCAGCCACGGCACTCGGCTCTTCGTCTCCGATCTCGAAGTGCGCGGTATGCCGAATCCTCAGCGGTGGCACGAGGAGCAGCTCCTCGATCATGCAACGGTCGTATGCCGAACGGCGATCATCAACTGGCTTCTGTCCAGGGCGGCGAGACCAGTCGGTTAAGAGATCCTAACAAAGGCGTTGGACGTGGCGGTGGCGCCGGTGGTCAGGGTGAGCAGCGTCGAGTCCGCTACGTCGCGGCCTGCCGATCGACACGCCGCGCGAGCGGCCGCCCTCCTGGTCGGCGACGACCTCGTGGATCGGACTTGTGGCCGTCGGGGTGTCGCGGAGGAGGCCGGTCGGACCGGGGCGGTAGCTGAGGCGCTTCCTCGACGCCGACGGGCGCACAGGCGGTGGTACGTGAGTTTGTGCTCCCGCCACGCAGCGTTGCTCCAGTACTCCTGAGGTCTTGCCTGACGGGACCTATCTGACCCGGATGAATCTCGCCGGGCAACGGCGCTCTCCGGACGGCCGCCTCGGCCCGCCAGCCAGCCCGGAACCGGCAGCAGATCCCGCATCAAGGACCATTCGGCCTGAACCAGTGGCTTCCCCAAGGCGCCCGGCACTCGGGCCATACGTCAACGCCCATACCCCTGCTGCGGCCACCTGCCGCGGGTGCGGTCACCGGCGCGCTCCCAAGCCCAACGCCTTGCTCACCGCCGGGGGCTGCCGCCCCTGCGGCTATGCCACCGAGGTTGAAGGGCACCTGTACTTGATCGACTTCAACCTCGACGGCGAACGGTTTCGTAAGGTCGGCCCGGAGTGGGATCGCACCCATGACCTGGTCGGGAGTTCGCTGGCATGCTCGATGCCCGCGACGCTGCTCCGCTGCCCGACTGGCTTGAGAAACTCACGACCTCGCGCCTCCCTGCCTTGGCCAGCCTGGCCAAGGCGATCCGCGAGGACCAGCCCAACAACCGGAATCGAGCCGGCCCTGGCCGGTCTCCCATGATCCGCCTGCAACGTACCCAGTTCCCCACCCGCTGGCGCGGCTGATGTCGGTGAGGGCTTCGTCGTGGCGGTCCAGTGAGCCTCACGAGTCGCGGATATACCCACCTCCTCATGAACCGTTACGAGCAGGCGGTTTCGGCCTCGTGACACCGCTGGCGGTAAACCGCAAGCTGGCCCTTCCGAGCGAGCAGGGCCTGCACCCGCACGCCCTCACCGACCTCGCCCACGCCCACGCCCTCCAACCCTCAAAGACCTCCAAGAGGCCCTGGCCATCGACCCCACCCAGATGCAGCCACTGCGTCAGCGACTAAATGCCGCAGCCGACCAGGTCGCATGATCGAGCCACTCACACGCCCCTACCAGGCCGTGCAGGGCGTGGCACGCAGCACTGTGCGACGACGTGCTCACACCGGGCCGGGACAACGGCATCGTGCTGCTCGCCCCCAGTTCAACGGGATCGCACCCAGCGACATGGCGTACTGGTTTCTGCGGCCGGATGACGCGGCCCCCGGCCTGGCAACGGGCCGACCTCGCGGCGCCCGCGTCATCCGGTCGCCAGTCACGCCGAATCGTCTGGCTCAGGTGCTGTGCTGGAAGCGCACGACTTCGCCGAGCACCGCGCGGGCGCTGTCGAAGTCGGCCAGGCGGGCCGCGACCGTGGCGATGGCGAGGCGTTCGGGGAGGGCGGTGGAGAATTTCAGGCCGCGTACTGCACGAGGGTCCACGTCGGGCAGGACGAGGTTGTCGCCAACGTTCTCGCGGGCCGTGCGCCAGTCGGCGGGGGTGAGGTCTTCGCGTAGGCGCAGCCAGCTGTCGGTGGGGCGTTGGAGCGGGTCGGTGACGGATTGGAGGGTGGCGGCGAGGGTGGCGTTGGCGCGGTAGCCGGCGCATGTCCACCAGCGCACATCTTTGCCGACCCGGGTGATCAAGGTGCCCCCGGGGTGCACGGTGTCGGGTGCGTCGCTGTCGCGTTGTTCTGCCAGGCATGCGGTGGCGCGGCGGGTGAGGGAGACGGGCGGATCCGTGCCGAGCAGTACCTCGCGCATGGCGCGGGTCAGGGCGTAGGAGAGGCCGGCGATGCCGCCGTTCATCCATTTGGCGATGCCGCCGCCGTCGGCGGGTTCGACGAAGACGCGTTTGCGGAGCCAGTCGATGTAGGTGACCTGCCAGCTGCGTCCACCCAGCAGGAGGCGCCGGGGGCCGGGGCGTTGTTCGGTCAGGACACTCGGGTCGGTGCGGCCGATCTCGCTGCGCCCGGACAGGACGGTGAACTGCGGTGGCGCGGTGAAGGAGGCGGTGAGTTCGATGAAGTGCCTTTTGCCGAAGCGGCGTTCGGCTTCGGGGCCGACGAACAGCAGGCCGCCGTCGGTGTCGAGGAAGCCCTCCTCAGTGAGGAAGCGCAGGATGGGGGCGGCGGATCGGTCGAAGGGAGCCAGCCCGTTCCACTGCTGGTCCCACAACTGGTCGCCGAGCTTGTGCTGTTGCAGGGTGACGGCGAGCAGTTGCTGGGCCACCAGGTGGCGTGGCTCGGGGGGCGGGAGGGACCGGTTCCACCCAGCCGCGCGCCCACAATTGCAGCAGGTCGGCCGCCTGCAGCAGCGTCTCCTTACGGGTGGTGAGGAACAGGCAGTTGCGTTGGGTGCGGGGGCGTCTGCCGGTGCGGCCGAGGCGTTGCAGGAACGAGGCGACGTTGGAGGGTGAGTCGATCTGAATGACGCGGTCCAAATCGCCGACTTCGATGCCGAGTTCGAGGGTGGAGGTGGGGACGATGACGCAGTCGCGTGCCTCGGCGAAGGCTTGTTCGGAGCGGGTGCGCTCGTCGATGGAGAGGGAGGCGTGGGAGAGGAAGAGGTCACCTCGCGGGCCCGGAGCGCGGCGCCTGAGCAAGGACCAGCAGGCGCAGGACCCACTGTTCGTAGGCGCGGCTGCCGCCGCAGCGGAACTGTCCGTCGAGGTTCACGTGCCGGACGGTCAGGCCCGTGGCCTTGGCCACGTGATCGATCTCGTGGACGGTTCCCATTTCGCCGGGGCGCACGACCTGGTGTTCGTCGACGAGGAAGACCGGCACCCGGGCGGCGTCCAGGAGTTCTTCGATCTGGCGGCGGTTGCTACGCCGGTGTTTGGGCGTGAAGCGGTGGTTGGAGGACTCCCGGATCCGGTGGGCCTCATCGCACAGCAGCACGTCCAGGCCGTTCTCCTCGGCGTGACTGAAGTGGTTGAAGTAGCCGAACAGCTTCCGGATACGGCTGCTGCCTTTGCCGGCTGATCCCCCCGGGGCTCCGTGGCGTTGTACGGCGGGTGCTACTGCATGAGCGTGCCGAGTGCCTGCTCGGCCATCTGGACTCCGACCGTGGCCGCCATGGTGGTCCCGGCTTCCAGCAATTTGTCCTTGACCTGGGTGGCGAACTGCCGCATCCGGCCCGGCTCGGGGTTCGGCGACGTCGCTTCGGCGTGTAGCTCCCGCGCGACCCGCTCCAGTTCCACGCGGTCCCGCTCAGGCATGCCCAGCGTGGCGCTGATCTGGCCCACGTAACCGGCCAACTGGACGAAGGCACTCGGGTCGATGCCGGCGGTGTTGTTCTGGGTGACGGTCTGCTGCTCGCCGATGATGACGCCCTGCGCGTTCGGCAGGTAGTTGTTGTAGGTGGTGCCGGTGCGCGGCTGGTTGGTGTGGTCTTGCACGCTTCCTCCAGACAGGGCACAGCTGACGCCTCGGGGGGTGATGGCGACCGTGGCGGGGTCGGTGTCGAGGCGCTCGATGAAGTCGTGCTCTACCAAGTAGGCGAGCGCCTGGTGCACGTCGGTCCCGGGGATCCCTGCTCCGGCGAATGACGATCCGGGTGTCGTCAGGAACAGGGTTGAGTCGACGGGCGTCTGATCGCCGGCGGTGTCGAACAGCCACCGCAGGAAGGCATCCATCGTGTAGCGGAGTCGGGCGGCGCGGTCCTTCTGCAGGTTCTTCAGCCGGTGCACCGCGACACGGCCCGCGTCGCTGAGGTGCACGTCGGGCGTTCCGCCCATGGTGCGCGCGATGTTGACCAGGTCGCGCTGCTCCAGTTCGAAGGCGAGCACGGACGCGTCTTCGCCGTGCAGTTGCTGTTCTTCGACGAACCGGGTCACGTCGACGTAGTGCGAGGGATTGAGTTGGGCTTGACCGTCCAGCCACTTCAGGAGCCGGGCCAAGACCGGATTGCCTTCGATGGTGTCGCGGCTGGCCACGGAGGCTCCTTCCGGAGACGCGTCCGTCTGGATCGGCACGCGGATCGGGTTCCGCCGGGCTGCGCGCTCGTAGCCCTTGGCGATGTCCTTGAGGTGTTTCTCGATCGCGCGCTGATCGATCTTGGGTTTCCGGGCCACGCGGCCCTCCTGTCTCAAGTACGTCTCTCAAGAGTAGTGACGGGCACCGACATCCCTTGTTCGGTGACGACGCGTCGGTGGAGCTGGCTGCCGCGCGGGGCCGGTTTGCGGGCCCGCCTTCAAATGGCAGACGCGGTTGAGCAGTTCGGCGCCACGCTTGTCGGCGACGGCCGGGAAGCCAGGACCGTCTGGCGTTTGCCCAGCGCAGCGTGTTGCCCGAGCTGTCGCCTCATGGCCCTTCCATGAGATGCGCAATGGCGGCCTCGAAGTCCTCGAGCGAGTCGAACGCCCGGTACACGGACGCGAACCGCAGATAGGCGACGAGGTCGACTTCCTGCAACGGGCCGAGTACGGCCAGCCCCACGTCATGGGTAGTCAGTTCAGCGCTTGATGCAGGAGATCGGACAGGCGGTCGGCCTCTCCAGCACCTCCTCGGCCGCACACCAATTGATGGCACTGGAGCGCAAGGGCTTCCTGTGCCGCAACCCGCACCGCCCGCGCTTGGTGCCTCATCCCCTCTGCTCCCGGTCAGGGCTCGATGAAGGTCAGCGTCTGGGCATCGAGGTCGAGTTCGAGATGGCCGCCGCCGTGCTTGCGCAGCTGCCGCCAGGCCGCGTAGCCGGTCATGATGGCTTTCTCCCAGTCGGCGGCGCGCAGCACGCTGACTTCGAGGTGGGCGGTCATGTGGTCGATGGTGATGAGCAGTTCGTGGTCGACGTGGCGGACGTTTTCGAAGTAGTGGTGGCGGCTGGCGTAGGAGAAGACGAGGGCGCTGATGCCTTCTTCGATGGCGATGGCGCGGCCGCCGTCTTCGGCTTCGTCGGTGCCGGGGCGGCTGCGGCGTTTGCAGCCGAGGAGAAAGCGGCTGACGGGTGACCAGCCCAGGACAGCGGCGTGGGCGAGGTGGAAGGCGTCGTGGAAGCGGTAGTCGTCCTCGATGTGGCTGGCGCTGGTGAGGGGGTCGCCGGCGGGGGTGCCGTCCTCGCGGGTGAGGGCGATGACGGTGCGGCCGTCGGGGCGGAGGGTGGGGGTGAAGGTGACGGTGGTGCGGCGCGGCAGTTGTTCGTGGGGCGGGTAGTCGGCGTCGAATCGGGGGCGTTCGTTGTCGGGGGTGGCGCGCCAGCGGTCTTTGGTCTTCTCCAGGCTGGCGGCGGCCACGTCTTCGAGGTCGAGGTCGAGGAGCCGGGCGAGGGTGGCTGTGTACCACAGGACGTCGCCGAGTTCTTCGCGCAGCTGCTGTTTGGAGGACCCAGCGTCGGCGCCGTCGCGCAGGCGCTTCTTGTAGGCGGTGGCCACCGATCCGGCCTCTCCTATGAGGCCGAGGAGGGGGATCAGGACGGGGTCGGTGCCGTCGGCGGGCGGCTGCAGGGTCTTGAGGGCTGCTTGCTGATAGCGAGCGAGGTGCACGCACACTCCCATGAAGGATCTTCCAACAGACCTGTCGGATTTCCCGACATCGCCTTACAGTAAGTCAGGCCGGGCCGCTTGTCCGGGAGTTGAGCGAAGGGGCCGAAAGCAGAGCATGCCATCGCAGAGCGTCCAGGAGATCGTGGACATCGTGATCGATTTCCTGGCCGATCACCAGGACAGGCCCGGCCAGGACGTGTACGAGGAACTGGCGGCCCGGGGGCAGGATTTGCCGGTCGACTCGGTACTGATCATGGAGATACTGGCGCGCATCGAGCAGCATTTCGAGGTCCGCGTACCGGCCGACGCCGAGGCCGGACGCTCTCTGCGTTCAGTGTGGGCGTTCGCCGAGACCGTGTACGACACCATGCATTCGAAGGAGCAACAGCAATGAACGGCAAGGAGCCATCCGGCGCCACCACGGACACGGAGCAGCGTGCCCGCCTGGGCCGGCGGCTGAAGGGCACCCGCGAGTACCTGGGGCTATCGCAGCAGCAGGTCGCCGAGCGCACCGGCATCGTCCGCTCGGCCGTCAGCGACATCGAGCGCGGTGTGCGCAAGGTGGAGGTGATGGAGCTGCAAAAGCTCGCCCGCCTGTACCGGCTGCCGACGTCGTACTTCCTCGACGAGGAGGAGTCGGCCGATGCCGGGGAGCACGCGCTGGCCGGACTTCCGCGCACCCCACGGCCGTTGAGCGAGGGCGACCGCATCGAGGTGGCGAAGTTCATCCAGTACCTGCAGGCTCGCCGACAGGCCGAGGAAGAGGAGGCGGATGGCCCGCTCCCTGCCTGGGGGCCGGAGGGCGGTGCGTGAGCTGGAACAACGCCCACGGGGCCGCGATGATCGCAGCCGCTCAGGCCCACGAGGCGCTCGGCGCCGAGGTCGATGACTACATCGACGTGTTCGGCGCACTGCGCTGGGCCGGAGTGGAGGTCATGGGGCAGAAGATGGGCGGCCTGTTGGGTCTGTACGTGGACGGCAGCCAGGGAGGTGTACCGGGGTGCCTGGTCAACACCGGCCTGGAAGAAGTGAGCATGCGGCACACCGCCGCCCACGAGCTGGGCCACCACCGCATGGGCCACGGCACCAGCATCGACCACCAGGAGCAGTCGTCCGTCCGGTGGGGCGAAGGTTGGCCGCAGCACGAGCGTGAGGCGGAAGCCTTCGCCTCCTGGTTCCTGATGCCCCGCCCCGCCGCCCGCAACGCCCTGGCCCGCTGCGGTCTCCTGCGCCCTGAATCCCCCTTGGACGTCTACCGGATGGCCCGCTGGCTGGGCACCCCGTATGCCACCACGGTGCGCCACCTGGTGCGGGTGAAGATGATCGACCGCTCGACCGAGACCGTGTGGCTGAAGCACTCCCCTGGCAGTATCAAGGCGGAACTGGCCGACGGACTGCCGATCAGACCGCAGGCGCACGTCCACGTGCTGACCCCCGCCGCGCACGACGCCGTCCTGCACGTCACGTCCGGTGACTGCCTGCTGCTGGCCCTCCCCGCAGGCCGCTACGACCGCCTGCCTCCAGGCGTGACCCGCACGCCGCCAGGCCAGATGTCGTTGCTCGACTCCGCTGCGCCGGAACAGGCCGGCGCGGCGTGGGTGAGCGAGGAACTGGCCACGGAGGGCACCATGACCGCCGATGCCGGGGGCCGGGAGCTCTTCCGCGTGATCCTGCGGCGCACGCCCGACCGCGAGGGCTCCGACCACTTCTGAGCCTGACTTCCCGCACCACCGCACGGCGCACACCATCCGCCGATCAAGGAGCGAGCCGATGCACACATTCACCGTCGAGGCCCCGGACGTCTCCGGTGCATGGCTGGAGGCCTGCACCCGCCTCTCGGAGATACCGGGCAAGAAGGCCTTCCACACCGTGGTGCGCATCGCCAACCCGCTGCAGGAAGACCCGCACCTGCGCGCCGAACTCGACCGGCTGCGCGCCGCCCGCACCAAAGAGCCGCTCTATCCCATCGACGCGGTCGTCAACACGCTCTTCCCCACCGAGTTCGCCGGCACCTGCGCCACTCACGAGGAGCTCACCGACCGCTACCGGGCGCTGTATCCCCGGCTGCGAGAGGTCAAGCGCAACGCCCACGGCACCTACTTCGGACGGCTCGTCGCCTACCCGGGCACCGCCGACAAACCGGAACCGGTCGACCAGCTCGCCCGTGTCATCCGGCGTCTGGACAAACTGCGCTCCACGGCGAAATGGAGTGCCGTCTACGAGACAGGTACCGCCCACGTCACGGACGACGACGAAGTATGGGAGGCGGAACTACCGGATACCGCGGCGGGGACCGAGGCCGTGATCAGGGCCGCGTCCCTGGACACCCAGACGCTGGATTTCCCCTGCCTGAGCCACTGTTCCTTCCAGCTCGACGGCACTACCGACACCGTGCACCTGGCCGCCTACTACCGCAGCCACTACATGTTCGACCGCGCTTACGGCAACTACCTCGCCCTGGGCCACCTGTGCGCCTGGGTCGCCCGACATGCCCACCTGAAGCCGGGAACGCTGACTGTCATGGCTGGCTGTGCCCGCCTGGACTGCACCAAGTCCGAGCTGGGCGCCCTCCAACACGCCCTCACCACACCGCTGTTCGGCCTCGGCGCCTGAACCGCAACCCGTCTCCCCAGCCCGGCCGCCCACTTGTGCGGTCGCCGCGGACTTCGCGGCGTGGCGGAGCCCTGCCTAGGTGTTCAGGCCCCACTTGGGCGGGAACCAGGCCCGCAGCGGCGCCGTATCAAGCCGGTAGGCCTGCTTGATGCGGCTGCGGCCGCTGATGCCCGCGATTTCGGGATGCGCCACCCGCGCGTACTTGTCGACCTCGCAGAACAGGTTCTGGCAGTCGATCAGCTGCAATGGCCGTCCCTTCAGTCCGGCGAAGGGCAGTTGAAGGCGGGCGAAGTGCTCGTGCTGCGAGGCGGCCATGTAGCGGATGACGTCGGCTTCGATGCCGTCGGCCGCGGGTCCGAAGCACTTGCGGATGCCGTCGCGCGCACCGGGGCCGGGGACGACGAAGTCCATCTCCGAAAAACCCAGCTGCGGCGCGTAGTTGAGGTCGATCGTGTACTGGTAGGCAAGGAACGGGCCCAGCGCCGGGTAGCTGAGGAGCACCTCGTAGGCCTCTCGCATCGTGGCCGCTTCAAAAACACGTCCAGGCGCGCCGGTGGTCATCATCATCTCCAACAGCCGCAGGTGGTTGCGGTGCTTGCGCTCCTCCCCCAACTGCGGCGGGGGCACGATGTAGGCGGCCGAGTAGAGGCGCTCCCCCTTGGCGAACGCGGCGGACAACACCCGGTCGTAGGCCTGGTAGTCGTACGTTTCCCAACGCAACTCCCCCACCGCGCACGTCAGCAGCTGCCAGGTGGACTCCTTGTTGAAGATCTTGAACAAGAGGGTGCGGAAGAAGACGTCCTCCCACTCCTGCGGTCCCTGGTAGATCACATCGCCGATCACGGCCTGGCTGACCCGGTCTGCGGCGCGGTAGCAGTTGGTGAACCGGTGCCCAGCCAGGATCGGATCGTCGGTCCACGGCTGGGGCCGGCTGTCCAGCCGGGCCTCGGACACAGCCTGCCGGGCCGAGGCGAAACGCCAATAGGTGTCGAACACCGGCGTCGACTGCAACGTCCGGCCCGCCACCCGCACCGTTACCGGCGCCACGTCATCTCGCGCGGAAGTCTGACGGTCTTGCAGCCGCATCACCATGCGCGCAATATATATTCGATATATGTCAACTGTCACCGAGGGGGAGCCTTGGAGTTGCTGTGGCATCAGCAGCGGCGCACGACCTCGGTGCTCTGGCCCGAGGATGTCGACCGCAGGCTGAATATCCTCGTTCGCGCTGCGGCTGCAGCCGGTGAACGTACCTCTCGGGCCGAGCTGTTGGCGGCATTGGTGGCCGCCGCTGAGACCGATCCCGAAGAGGTGGCTTCTCTGCTGCACCGCTATCGCCGCATGCCAGCCGACGCACTCACCGAAGACGAAGACCGGGACGATCTCCCCGTCGTGCGTACCCCGGGCCCACGCCGCGTCGCCTCCTCCTAGAGGGCGTCTGAAAAGCCGGTCAGCGGGCAAGTTGCCTGGTAGCGGGGCGGTGGCGCATTTGGGGTGTGCGGGCTGCGTACCCGTTACTCGACGGATCTTTCTGATGCGGAGTGGGAGATCCTGTTTCCGCTGGTTCCGGCGGTCAAGTCTGGTGGGCGACCGGCGAAGCACGCGCGGCGGGAGATCCTCAACGCGCTGTCGTATTGGCTGCGAGCCGGCTTTTCTTGCCACATGATTTGCCGCCATGGCAGACGGTTTACCACTACTGGCGGCGCTGGCAGAAGGATGGCGTGTGGGAGCGGATGTTGACGGCACTGCGTGAACGCGAGCGGGTGCAGCTGGGCCGGGATCCCACTCCCAGTGCCGCCGTTGTGGACAGCCAGAGTGTTCGGGCCAGTGAGCGCGGTGGCCTGCACGGTTACGACGGCGGCAACAAGGTCAGCGGCATCAAGCGCCACCTGCTCGTCGACACCCGCGGCACCGTCCTGGTCACCTGCGTGAGCCCGGCCAACGTCGGCGACCGCGATGG
>NZ_JBEZKJ010000094.1:0-29973 GCF_040651675.1 Streptomyces sp. NPDC048415
GTTGGCAGTAGAACGGAGTTGAGTGACAGCGTCCCCAACAAGTCCTCATTCACGCGGGCACGCAGGCGCTTGGGGCCGCTGGTCTTGGAAACCATGTTTCGTGAGTTGGCCGGCCCGTTGGCTCCTGTCGGTTTGGAGGGTGCTTTCTATCGTGGGATGCGGCTGGCTGCGGTGGACGGGTTCGTGCTGGATGTGCCGGATACGACGATCAACCGGGCTGCGTTCGGTGGGCCGGTCAAGAACGCCCAGCCCGCGGGCTTTCCGCAAACGCGGGTGGTGACGTTGACCGAATGCGGCACGCACGCGCAGATCGATGCGGCGGTGGGCGGGTTCAACGGCGGGGAACCGGAGCTGGCGATCAGGATGGCCGACTCGGCCGCCGGGATGCTGGTCATCATGGATCGAGGCTTTCCCGGGGTGGCGTTGTGGAAGGCCTATACCGGGGCTGGGGCGCATCTGCTGATCCGGGCCCGGTCGAGCGTCGCGGCTCGTCCCGTCGAGTACCTGCCCGATGGCACCTACCTGGCGAGGATGAACCTGGCCGGGCAGAAGGGCGCGCATCCCGGCGGGGTGCTGGTCCGGGTGATTGAGTACCGCGTCGACGGTGGCGAGGTGGTCAGGCTCTTGACCGATCTGGTGGCCCCGGTTGCTCATCCTGCGGCGGAGTTGGCAGGGCTTTACCATGCAAGATGGGAGGCGGAGTCGGCGTTCCGGCAGATCAAGACGTTCCAGCGCGGGCCGGTCGTGGTCCTGCGCTCGGGTGACCCGGATCTGGTGCGTCAGGAGATCTGGGCGCACCTGACTGTGCATCACTGCCTTGTGCGGATCATCGTCGGTCTGGCCGACGACAACGGGATCAATCCGGACCGGGTCTCATTCATCAAGGTCCTCAAGCACGCGCGGCGCAGCGTAGTCCGCCAATGCTCGGACACGCCCACGAAGATCAAAGAGTTCCTGGTCATGTTGGCAGCGAAGGTGCATCGGAAGCTCGACAACGGCGTCAGGCGCCTGCGGGCAGCGGACCGGCATCTGAAGCGCCCCGACTCGAAGTACTCCTCGAAACTCTCCTATCGGATCAACACCCGCGATCGGCGGCCGACGCGGCGCATCAAGGCCAAGGTCATCACCCTGCAACCCGCAATAGTTCAGTAGTCAAGCAACGGCATTGTGTGCCGGGCGGCAGATGACACACGGTGATCGTCAGGCCGGTTTCGGCGGCGAGCTAGGCCAGTTCGAGTTTCCAGGCCCGGGTGCGGTAGCCGTTGGAGCCGCCCGCGTCGGCGGTGATCAGCAGCCGTGCCGCCTGAGGGTAGACAGCCTGGCCCTGGCCGTGCCACCAGCGGCGGATCGACTCGACCGCGAACGCGGCGGTGTCGTGATCGGTGCCGACGTTGACCCAGCCGGTGTCCGCCGCCAGATCGTAGATCCCGTAGGGGACGGCTTTGCCCAGCTGTGGGTCGGCGAAATCATGCACGTTCACCGGCACCGGCTCACCCGTCGGCCGCCACTGGCGGCCGTGGTTCTTGAACTCGCCGACGAGCTCTTTCTTCTTGGTGTCGACGCTGATGACCGGCTGGCCGGCGTCCTGATGCGCGCGGGCCTGCTCGTTGAGATAGCGGAACTGGGCATCCCGGTCCGGGTGCTGACTGCCCTCGATCGTCTTAACGTTGGCCTGCAGGCTGAAGCCTTCCTCCCGCAGCAGGCCCGCGACGGTGTCGGCACTGACGCGATGCCCGGCCCCGGTCAGCTCCTGCGCAAGCGTGCGGGTGGACTTCACCGTCCACCGCAGCGGCGACATCGGGTCACCCCGCACATCCGGCTCAACCAGCGCCAGCAGTGCCGACCGCAGCCCCGGATTGAGATCCACAACTCGTTTGCGGCCCCCGCCCGGACGACGCACCCGCCCCAACGGCTCTTCACCGGCCTCGAGTTCCAACACGCCCTTGCGGACCGTCGTCTCACTGACCGCAGCAGCCTGGGCCACGGCTCGGACACCGCCGTGCCCCAGCCCCCGGGCCTCCGCAGCCATCAACAGCCGTCGCTGCCGCTCGTCCAGATGTGGGAGCAACACCGCGAACTTCACGGCGAGTTGGTCACGAGTCTCATCCGGGATGCGCATACCACACCAACGAGCTTCATGGCGGGAAGCAACACCTTGATTGCCTGCAAGCCCTTAGCGCGGTCGCGATGATGGTTGCCCATTGCATCAGGTGACCGTAAGCAGGGTCCGCGATGCTGCCTATGGGCCGGCGGGGCGGTCTCTGGGGGCTCACATGGGCGAATGACTGGCTATGTCTCCCGGATGGTGATCCGCTCTGCTCCGGCCGGGGAGTGGTCGGACTCGCTCGGGGGTCTGCCGTGCCTGGACGTAGGCCTGAAGCGAAGGCCCCCTGTGGCGCGGCTGCAGGGCCAGCCAGGTGCGGTACTACGCGTCGGTGTCTCGGGTTGGGCAGCCGGGAGGGCACTGCGGCGTCCACGACGTGCAGGCCGGCGGGCCGGATGGCTAGGCGGCGAACCGCATACTGGCGACGGCCTTGGCGGAAATCGCCAGGCGTCCCGGGACGGCCGTCGAGGGCGATCGCCGCCTACGCTCTTCCACAGTCCTGCTCCAGGCCGCGGTGTGGTTGCGACGGCAGGCGGCCCGGCCGCCTGGCGGGGATGTGGCGCTCGATGTACTCGACTGCCGTCTGGCGCTTGGCCGCGAGGTAGTCAGCCACTGTCTCGTCGGCTGCGTAGCTGAAGGTGTCGGCGAACATGGAGATCCCTTCCAGGGACTTGGTCGACAGGCCTGCCTCGAGGAGACCGAACCGTACTTCCTGGCTGCTTGCGCAGTCGAGAACCGGTGTCTCGTAGGTGATGTCGAAGTGCTGGGCCAGGTCGTGGAAGAATTTGATTGCCACACGGCGCTGTTCTGGGAGATCTGCCTGGTATCCGGTTGTCCCGTCGGCGAGGACGGTGACGGAATTGCGGAGGCAGTGGACGGTCGCGGCGCAGTGCAGGGCTAATTTTTCACCCAGCAGTACGAGGTTCTTGCCGGCGAACCTGCGGAAGTCTTCTTCGATGTCGGCCAGTGCCAGCCGGCGGACGATGCCGTAGGCGGAGAGGGTCGGTGTCTCTTCGTGGATCATTTCGGGGAAAGCCGCCCGCAGTTCCGCTTCGCGTATCGTTGGCAGTTCTGACGGGATGCCCAGCCCTGTGGTGAAGCGGAGAAGCCGGACCCTCGTTTGCGCCATGCAGTAGCGGACGACGGCCAGCGAGGAATCCCGGCCCCCGGAAAACATGACCGCGACGTCAGGCTGTTGCATCGCCCGCTCCTAGGTTCATGGTGCCCGGACCGGACTGGATGGTCCGGGTGGGTCTGGGTGCAAGTGAGCTCAGGGCATGCTGAGCCCTGCGGTGCGAACTATCCTTTCCAGGAAGACCGGATGGAAGCTTTCGATTCCGTGGTCGGACGCAGCGATCGAAGCGACGGGGATGTACGCAGAGTTGTCGATCACGATGTCGAAGACGTCGTGATCGATGAAGAGGTCAAATTTGTGGCGGATTTTGAACTGCTGCTGGGAGAACCTGTCCTTGGTGTTGACGAGTTCCTGTACCGCTTGCTCGTCCGGCACCCGGCCGCGGCGGAGCTCGCTGACGTAGGCCTTCCTGACCCTGCTGGGCTGGTCGGATTCGATCCAGACCCGGATGGCCGGAGCGGCTGTCAGCCACGGCAGCGCCCAGGCATCGAAAACTCCTGCAGGAGCTGTCTCGAACAGATGGGTGATGTGGCGGTCGACTTCTGCGTCGATGTCCCGCTCCGCGCGGACCGTGTCGATCCGCGGTGACCAGGGGCCGGGCTGCCCGCTGAGCCGGGACACGATCTGTGAGGCGCTGAAGTAGGGCAGGCCCAGTTCGTCCGCCAGACGCCTAGCGTGCGTCGTCTTGCCTGCAGCAGTGAGGCCGGACACCGTGATTTTCACGATGCGGCTCCTGCTGTGCCCGGCCTGTTCCCAGGTGTGCGAAGGGGCTTGGGGCCGCGAGCCTGCCTGCGGTCACGCGGGTTTAACCAGCCCTTCGCCCACGAGCCGTGGCAGGACATGGCGCGCCACCACGCTACCCACTTCCACTCCCGCTGCAAGTGAGGTGCCGTCAACCCATGCCAGTTCGACGATCTCGCTGGTCGGTGTGGGATCACCTTTGATCTCGACACGGTAGACAGTTGCCCGCAATGCTGCGTCCTCGAACTCAGAGGGCTCCTCGTACGTTCCGAAGTAGTCCATGGCCACGACCTGCGTGCCGAGTTCCTCGAGCAGTTCACGGCGGCAGGTCTGCTCGTCGCTCTCGCCGGTCTCACGCTGGCCGCCGGGAATGATGAAGGTGTGGCGGCCCGGTACTTGCTTCCGTACCACCAGCATTTGGCCCTCGTCGTTGAGGATGACCGCACCGACCTTGTCAATGGTCACGTTCCTCTTCCTTACCGGAGATGGTGAGATCTCCTGCTCCGTATGGTCTTAACAGTTCAACTAGCCGGTGTACGGCCCTTTTGGCCATGTCCTCAGGAAGCCCAAGACATATGCGTACATGTTGGGCGCCTGCCGGGCCGAACCGATCACCGGGCCACACTCGTAGTCCGGATCGTTCACGGCACAGCAGGGCGAACTCTCCGCTGCTCAGATTCGTCACGCTGATGTCCACCCACAGGCACACACCGCTGCGTGGCATCACCACCAGCGGATGGAGCACATCCACCGCGTACTGCAGATTGGGCAGGACGTGGTCCCGTGACTGGCGAAGGACTGCGTCGTAGTCGTCTACCGCTGCGTTGCAGGCGACTTGGGCCGGCAAGGACGCGGCTACCGTAAGTGCTCCCACCGTACGCGCGATCCGGTTTGCGCTCTTGGGCGAACAGACCGCGCAGCCCACCCGCCATCCCGCAAGCCTCAGGGACTTCGACGCGCTCCATACGGCGGCGCGCCGGTCCGGATGTGCGAAGGGCAGCGGGCTGGCATGCGTGCCTTCCCAGATGAGGTCGTGATGGACTTCATCGCTGATCAGGAACAGCCCGCGGCGGGCGGCGATTTCGGCCACCGCGCGACAGTCCGCTTCCAGGGGCACTTCACCGGTGGGATTGTTCGGGCTCAGCCAGATCAGGGCCTGAGCCTTGTCGGCCAGGGAATCCAGTCGCATCAGCCAGTCTCCCGAGGGCTCGGGCACCGGATAGTTCAGGGGTTTGCGGCTCAGCGCCTCCACGACATGGCGGTGTCCGGGGAAGCCTGGATCCGGGACCAGAATCGTGTCACCCGGACGGGTCCATGCCGTGATCAGTGCAGCCGCCGCGCTGGTGGCGCCGGCGCAGACGACGACCTGATCCGGTGTGGCATGCCAGATGTGACGGGTGAAATGCCGGCTGAGGCGCTCTCTGGTGGTGGTCAAGCCGGCGGGTGGTACCAGCGGCGCGGGCGTAGTTGAGAGCGCGGCGACAGCGTGAAGAGCCGTAGGGGGAGGGGGCAGTCGGATGTCGCCGATCCGTAAGTCGATTTCCGATGCACGTTGTTTTGCGCCCCTGGTCACATGCCACCCCAGCTGCGGACGTCGCCGCAGCGGCGACGTCCCGTCGATCCATCCGTCCCACGCTGCCCTTGTCTACCACCTTCTGCCCGGCTCACGCTAGGATGCGGCACCCGTTCCCGGAGCACCAGGAAAGCTCATGGTCAGGTCCAACCAGGTGGTTCTCGTCACTGACCTAGATAATACGCTCTACGACTTTGCCGCCTACTACGAAGCGGGAATTTCTGCGCTAGTTGCCGAGTTGGAAGAACGGCTTTCCATCGATTCTGGTTCGGTGACCGAAAAACTCCGATATGTCTTCACACGTCACGGCAGTATCGAATATCCATTCGCAGTGGAGGAACTGCCGGAAGTATTGGAACTCCCCCACGCCAGCCGGCGCGAAGTGACCCGGGCCTGCCTGAAAGCCTTCTGGGATGCCGGCTCGACGACCATCCACCCCTATCCCACGGTCCTGCGCACCCTCGGACATCTGCGGCAGGAGAACGTAGCGATCATCGGACACACCGACGCGCCCATTCATGAAGTGTTACGCAGGCTCCGTCATTTGAAACTGGATCGCTATCTCACCGGGATCGTGGCTCAGCAATGGTTCCGTCGCAGGCCTCGCTCCTCTCAGGCCGTTTACCTCGCTGAAGTTCCCGGTTGGTCGCGGCCTTCGCGACGTTTCCAGCCCCTGTGGTGTATCCCCGTAGCCGACCTCAAGCCCAACGCGGTGATGTACCGGCGGATCATCGACGACTTCGGCGTCCCTCCCCGCTACGTGACAGTTATCGGAGACAGCGTCGCCAGGGACCTCGTCCCCGCCGTGGAGGTGGGATGCACCGCAGTGTGGGCCAGGTACGGTCGCCGCAGTGGAGTAGACGGACTGATGGCAGAAGTCGTGCCGCACATCCTTCCCGAAGTCGGCATCGCCGAGCCGATCGACGCACCGACCATCCGCCGGGTGGACTCGTTCGAAGGAGTGCTGGCGTACATGGCCACCCAGCAAGTGATCGAGCTGTCCGGTGAGACGCCATGAACGAACACCTGCACTACCTGAGAGAGGCCCACCGCAACGGGAATCTGATTCCCTTCATCGGCGCCGGCTACGGCGCTTCGGAAGCGGGACTTCCCTCGTGGCCTCAACTGCTGGGTGCTGGAACGACATACCTGCGATCCCAGTCACCACGAAGCGTCTCAGCGCAGAAGATCCGCACCTTGGAGGCGCTGGCCAAGTCCGGCGACCTGCCGGCCGCATTCCAGTTCTTTCAGGGCCTCTTCAACGACACCGCAGCCGCCCACTACGACTCCGTGCGATACCAGGGCTTCTTCAACGATCTCTTCCACGAACCCGAAGCCCACCCCACCGGACTCACCGAAGCCCTGCGTGCCCTGAGCCCGCGCGTAGCGATCACCACCAATTACGACCTTCTGCTGGAAAGAGCCCAAGTGACACCAGGGCGGCGCTCGGTAACGTGGCTCGACACCGCAGGGATCCGGTCATTGCTGCGCTCGGAAAGCGGCGTCATCCACCTGCACGGTCGGTATGACGTACCCCGCAGCATCATCCTCTCCTCCTCCGACTACCAACGAATCGTGCTGGACAATGACTCCGAAGCGATCGCGCAGGCAGCCTTCCACTCGGGTGTTCTGATGTTCCTTGGCTCCAGCGTCGGCGGTCTGGCAGATCCGCACATGGGCAAGTTGCTTGCCGAGTTCGCCCGCATCAGCGACCGCACGAAAGAGGAGCAGTCGCCTCACATCGCCCTCTTCAACGGACGCCTGCCCGGCGTCGACATCGCCCAGATGAGAGCGTACGGCATAGAAGCAGTCTCCTACGGCGACGATTACGCGGACCTACCACAATTTCTAGACCGGATCAGCGAGAACGAGACGATCACACTCTCCTCACCCGTCACCCGTTCCCTGGTCAACTCGATCAATCACGCCACTACGGCAGGGGCAGCGCTGGGGCACATAGCCAAGTTCATCGAACGCGAAGTGTTCCCCGGCAGAACCGTCCGGATCACGTTTTGCGAGCTGGTCGAGACCGCGGACCAAGGAATGCAGCTCGAAGCTCGCCATGTACTCCCTTTGAACGCCACCCACAATGTTTTCAACTACCCGCTCTCCATAGCGGCTTGGTCACTGGTCGAAGGCAGGATCGTGGCCTGGCCTCAGGAGCGAGACGTTCTGTGCAACATAGGCCTCCTTGAACGTATGGGGCGGCTGGACCGGGTGCGATCCCTCCTGTCCTCAAAGACCGTCAGGGACTCCCCGGAGATCCAAAAATATGTTGATCTAGCCCGAGTGACCGATCGGTTCGAGCGGCGTGAGTTGACCCTCGGCGATTTCTTCCAAGACTGGTCCGCTGGCCAGCCTGACCACCGCTACAACCAGTTCATCTGCCTCCCGGTTCCCGTCACGGAGTCATTCGGCAACCGAGAACGCATCCGCGAGTATGGCGTGTTCAACATCGATAGTCAGGACGGCAACACCCTCCTCGACCGCCGGTCCGCCGAACTCCTCAAACTCGCTTCCGCCCTTGCTGTCGCAGTCTGCGAAAGGAAACGACCGGCTCAAGAGCGCTGACAGCCCCCGCGACACCTCCTCAATGACAGGCCCAAGGACCTGGCCCATCGTGTGCCCCGAGTGTTGCTGCAGGAAGATTGCTGCGCCAAGGCCGATGATTTGTGGGGTGAATAGCGTGCCTTGCGCAGCGGTATTCGAGATGCCCGCTTCGGCTGCTGGCCCCGCGGGCGATGGGTGATGAGTGATACTGCTGAGGTCCGGCATGCCGAAGCGCGCGTCCGTAGCTGCAACTCGCCTACCCTGCCCGCCGTCTATCTGAAAGAGCGTTTTGTCCTGTCGATGGTGTTTGGTAAGTCATCGACCACGGCGCCCGCCTCAGCATCGATGTCGAAGCCGTTCGCCGGGATCCCGCGGCGTTGGATCGTCGAGCGAACCTTCGGCTGGCTCATGCGCCACCGCCGTCTCGCCCGCGACTACGAGACCCAACCGCATCGCTCCGAAGCCATGATCCGCCTCGCGTTGATCTACCTCATAAGCAGACGACTGACCCACGAATCCACCTCGCCAGGGCAGAACGCCGAGGCTGTCACCGATGACCTCCGCAGCGGCGGCGCGCTCCTGCTACCTGCTTGTGCATTTCCTTGACGGTCGCCAGCCCCCTCCCCCACCTGGTCAGCCGGACAGACCCTCCACGCGTGCCTGCAGGGCGGCGCCGTACCGGGAGTACTCCTCCCTGAGCTGGTCGAGTGTCGGGACGAGTTCGGCAGCGGCGGCGCCGAAGAACTCCTCGGAGTCGGTGAGCTCGGTGGTGCCGTCCGGCTGGGGGGTGAGCGCGAATGAGTGTTTGCCGAGGATTGCGTCGAGCGATCCGCCTTCCCAGACCAGCCGGTGGGGGGCCTGCACGACGACGAGCCTCATTGTGACGTCCTGCTCAGCGGTGTCGTCGACCGCGATACGGCCCGGAATTTCCGCCCCGACCACGACCTGTTCGGGCTTCGCATCGAGGGACAGAACCGGGTGCCACTGCGCGTACTGGTCGAACGCCACGAGCACGCGCCACACGTCCTCCACCGGAGCGGAGATCCTGGTCACTGCGGTGACGACAGGGGCTTCCTTCACGATCGGCTTCCTTCCGGTGCCGTCGGTGTCGGTCTCGGCGTTCACGGCACCAGCACGATCCGGCCGCGATGGCCGCCCCGGGTGAGCTGGGCGTGGGCTTCGGCGGCCTGCGACAGGGGGTAGATCTGCGCCACGCGCGGCGTCAGCACGCCAACCTCGGCGAGCGCGGAGAGATACGAGAGACGGGTCGCTTCGGGACCGGCGGCGGTGAGCCGCACCACCACACCCCGCTGCGGCGCCGGCAGCACGTCGCCCCTCACGCTCACGAAGATGCCGCCGTTGCGGACAGCCGCCAGCGCAGGGGCACCCAGCGCCGCCGCGTCGAGCACGCCGTCCACACCTTCCGGCACGAACCGGCGCACCGCCTCACTCAGCTCCTCGTCGCGCGATACGAACCAGGTGGCGCCACGACCGCGGAGAAACTCCTCGTCCTCAGGCCGCCCCTGCGCGACGATCCGCACGCCCCGCGCCCGGGCCAACTCGACGGCGTAGCCGCCAACGGCCCCGGCGGCGCCCGTGACAAGCAAAGTGTCGCGGGGGCGTAGCGGGAGGTGGTCCAGGGCCAGTGAGGCGGTCATCGCATTGAGAGGGATCGTCGCCGCGAGCGTCAGGTCCATACCCTCCGGGGCAGGGGCGATGGAGTTGACGTCGGTCACAAGGTATTCGGCCTGGGCCTTCGTCGGGCGCAGCACCGGGGCATCGAACGCGATCACCGGGGCTCCGACCTCCAGGAGGACACCCTGGCCGACCGCGTCGACCGTCCCGGCAGCGTCCAGACCGAGACCGGTGTATTCGACCTCCTCCAACGGCCTGAAGACCCCGGCCCACACAGCGGCGTCGGCGGGATTGAGCGCGGCGGCCGCGACCTTGATGCGGACCTCCAGGGGACCTGGTTCCGGGAGGGGGACCTCCAAGACCTCGACGGCCTCGGGTCCACCGACCTTCTTTACGACTGCTGCGCGCATGATTTTTGCTCTTCCCTTTGCGTATTCGAACGCCACGAACGCTAGGTGAGTTACGATCGATTGGTAAGTAGGCACTTTAAAGTGCGTTACGCCCCTGATCGGGTAGATGGCCACCATGGCGAAGCCGGCGCGCCGGGTCGAGCCCGGCACGTACACGCATGACTGCCCCCAGTCACAAGAGGCGCACCCGGATCCCGCGTTCAACTGGACGAGCTGGGGTCCGGCCCGGGCAGACGATGAATTCTCCACTCACCTGAGCATGCGCACGGAAGTCGCAGCGGTTCCTGCTGCGCGGTCGCGGCGACAGGTAGGCGTGGCCTTCGACGCGATGCTCGAGACCGTGGGCGTGGGCGTGAGCGCGCCGCGGGCACCTCGGATAAGCGCCCGCTGAGAAAGAGTCCTCGGCCGCATTCGGCGTGAAGCTTCAATCACGTCATGATCCAGGACGCAACACGCCCGGCAGGTCCCTCGCCGACTTTCGGCACGACAACCAGCATCGTCCCGCCGAACTGCGACCAGCTGACGTCCGCAGCCCACCGGCGTCCCGCCGCCATGCACGACGTGGCAGGCTGCAGTCCAACCACATCCTCGGCGACGTGTTTCGAGCACCGCAGATGATCGCTGAGAGCGAGGGCGATCTTCCCCTTCGGTCGCAGGCGGACAGCCCGCGAGGGGCCTCTGTTGTCGTTACTGGTCGGTCTTCTGGGTGTCGTAGCGTGCTCGCGCCTCGTCGACCTCATCGGTTTTGTCGGCGGCCCAGTCGCGTACCTGGGACAGCAGGCCGTACAGGCCTTGCCCGAGCGGGGTCAACTCGTAGTCGACACGTACGGGCACAGTCGGTGTGGCCGTCCGTTTCACCATGCCGTCGCGCTCGAGCATGCGCAGGGTCTGGGTGAGCATCTTCTGGCTGACGCCTGGGATCTCTCGGCTGATGTGGCTGTATCGCATCGCGTCGCCATATGACCCGAGGGTGCACATGGTCAGGCTGACCCACCGGTTGCTGATGGTCGAAAGCAACGCCACCGCGGGACAGTCATGCATATACGCCTCGTACGTGCCGGGCTCGATCTGGCGCACCGGCTTCGCCGTGGTGGTCATTCGTCTCTCCTGTCAGGAGCGCAACGCACTAAAAAGTACCTACTTCCGAATCGATCGTAACCCACCTAACGTTCGTGGCGTTCGAATTCGCAAACGGAAGAGCGAAGATCATGCGAGCAGTTGTTTACCGGTCTGTCGGCGCACCGGACGTCATCGAGGTGGCGGACGTCGAGTTGCCTGAGCCGGGGATGTTCGAGATACGTATCAAGGTGGATGCCGCCGCCCTCAATCCGGCTGATGTGGCGGCCTGGAGCGGTCTGTTTCCGGCTCCCGCCCAGGGCAGTCACTTCGGGCTGGGCTGGGACGTGGCCGGTACCGTCGACGCCGTGGGCCCCGGCGCGGCGTGGGAGGTCGGTACGCCCGTGATCGCGATCGTGCAGAGCACGCGCGCGACCGGCGTTGTGCGGGCCCAGGCCGAGTACACGATTGTGCCCAGTAACGCCCTGGCCCACGCGCCTGCCGGGATCGACGCTGTGCACGCGTCCACCATCCCGTTGAACGGCCTAACCGCCGCGCAATCGGTGGAGCTTCTCGGCCTCAGCGACGGGCAGAGCGTCTTCATTACCGGCGCGGCCGGTGCGGTCGGCGGCTACGCGGTGCAACTGGCCAAGCGACGCGGGCTGACGGTGATTGCCAGCGATTTCGCCGACGACGAGAACTTCGTCACCAGCGTCCTCGGCGCCGACGCCTTCGTGCCCGCCAGCGAGAACCCCGCCGCAGCGGTGCGCCGGCTCTACCCGCACGGCGTGGACGCCGTGCTGGACACCACCCTGCTGGGCGTCATCGCAGCAGTCAGGGATGGCGGAACCTTCGTCACCACCCGGATGGATGCCCTGCCACAGGCGGAGCGCGGTATCCGGGTAAGGCTGACCCAGGTCTCCCCCGACGCGGCGATGCTCACAACCCTCTCCGACCTCGCCACCTCAGGTGCCCTCGCCCTTCGGGTCGCCCAGACATACCTACTGGAAGAGGCGGCGCAGGCCCACGGACGCCTCGCGGAGGGTGGCCTGCGAGGCCGGCTCGTCCTCACCCCCTGACCACTCGACGTCGGCCGCAGGGCCGACCGACGCGCTCGGACCGCGCCCCCTGCTTCGGAACATGCCGACCGGAGCAGGCGGCCGCCCCGGCCTTGCCCGGGCGGCTCACTGCAGCGCACCCACGAAGGAAGACAATCATGGCCGTCATCGGCTTTATCGGCAGCGGCAACATCGGACAGGTCATTGCACGACAGGCGATCGCCTTCGGCCACGACGTCGTGATGAGTAACTCCCGAGGCCCACACACCCTCACCCGGTTGATCGACGCGCTCGGCCCAAGGGCCCGTGCCGCAGCCTCCGAACAAGCCGGCGCGGCCGGCGACCTGGTCGTTGTGGCGATCCCGTTCCGCAATGTGCTGAAGATTCCGGTGCAACCTCTGGCCGGCAAGATCGTCATCGACGCGAACAACTACTTCGCTCCACGTGATGGGCAGGTCCCCGCCATCGACAACGGAGATACCGCGGCAAGCGAAATGCTTGCCGCACACCTCACCGCCACACGTGTCGTCAAGGCCTTCAACGCCATCATGGCCGCCCATATCATCGAGCACGCCCGCCCGCCAGGCACACTTCACCGACGCGCCATACCGATCGCTGGCGACGACGACCAAGCGAAGCGAGCCGTCACCGAGTTCATCGACCAGATCGGCTTCGACGTTGTCGACGCCGGACCACTGGTCGACGGCCGAAGCATCGATCCGATGGACGCCTGGGGCCCGGTTCTCGACGCGGACGCACTGCGCGCGGCCATGGCCTCACGCACACAACACTGAAAGAGCGTTTGTCCTGGGGATAGTGTTTGGTTCGGAGTCAGGTGCCGCGCCAGTTCAGGGTGGATTCGCGAGTGAGTCTGCGGCTTATGAGGTCGATCATCGCGACGTGGATTATGGCTTCGGAACGGTGGGGGTGGGTTTCGTAGTCACGGGCCAGTCGGCGGTGATGCATCAGCCAGCCGAAGGTCCGCTCGACGACCCAGCGTCGCGGGATCACCTTGAATCCTTTGACGCCGGGGTCGCGTTGGACGACTTCCACGTCGATGCCGAGGCGGGCGCCGTGGTCGATGGCTTTGGTGCGGTAGCCGGTGTCGGCCCATGCTTTGGTCACGCGGGGGTCCGTGGCGGCGATGTGGGACATCAGGTACATGCCGCCGGCGTTGTCGGAGACGCTCGCCGCGGTGACCCAGACAGCCAGGAGCAGGCCGAGGGTGTCCACCCCGATATGGCGCTTGCGGCCTGCGATTTTCTTGCCGGTGTCGATGCCCTGGCTGGTCGCGGGCACGTTCGCGGAGGTCTTCACGCTCTGCGCGTCCAGCACGCAGGCGGTTGGCTCGCCGTCGCGGCCTTCGGCTTCCCGGACCAGGCGCCGCAGGAGACCGTTGAGTTGGTCGAAGATGCCTTCTTTTTGCCAGGCGGCGAAGTAGCCGTAGACCGTTTCCCACGGCGGGAAGTCGTGGGGCAGGTAACGCCAGGCAATGCCGGTGCGGTCGACGTAGAGGATGGCGTCCATGAGGCGGCGCAGGTCATGCTCGGGCGGGCGACCGATGTCGAGACCCTTGCCTCTGCGCTCGGCCCGCCAGGTGGTGAGCGTGGGCTCGATCAGTTCCCAGCGCGCATCGGGGAGGTCGCTGGGATACGGGCGGTGTCGCGTCATGTTTCGGTAGTACCGTCGAGCAGGCCGCCTCCCCAGGGCGCAAACGAGGTCAACCGGGGGCGCGTTGGGATCAGACAGGAGCAAAAGCAACGAAACGGGTCGCCGAACGACGACACGAATCCCTTGCCCCGCATTAGGCACGTCTGCCCCGAGAGCCCCATACCGGCTCGGTCTGCGAATCGACGCCAAACAACCTCGGCGGGACAAAACGCTCTTTGAGAGGTCGTTTTCATCTGTCTTGCCTGCAAATAGGTCGTTTCTTGAGGTGCGGGAATGCGGTGCGGAAGAGGTAGCCGGTGCGGTTGGGCCATGTGGTTCGGGTGAAGTGACGGGTGGGGTGGGATACGGCTCGTGCCTGTCTCATCCCAGGAAGCCCGGTCTTCGCAGCCCTGCGTGCTTCTGCTGGCGTTGCGGTGCGCCTGGGCGCACTCGGTCCGCAGCGATACATCACGAGCATGCCGAAGCGACGTCCGTATCCGAGTGATCTGTCCGATGCTCGCTGGGAGTTGATCGAGCCGGTCCTTGCCGCGTGGCGTTTCGAGCGCCGCGGCAGGGCCCTGGACTTTGGCCGGCCTCCTGAGCATGACCTGCGCGACATCATGGACGCGATCTTGTATGTGGACCGGACCGGGGTGCAGTGGCGCTATTTGCCGCATGACTTCCCGCACTGGAACACGGTCTACGGCTACTTCACGAAGTGGCAGCAGGAAGGCGTGTTCGCCCAGCTCAACAGCCTGCTTCGGCAGCTGCTGCGGCAGAAGGAAGGACGGGACGCCGAACCGTCCGCCTGCGTGATCGACGCCCAGAGCGTCAAAACCTCCACCAGCGTTCACGCCTCCAGCCAGGGCATCGACGCAGACAAAAAGATCGTGGGCAGGAAACGGAACATCGTCACCGACGCGATCGGCCTTCTCCTCGCGGTGCTGGTCACAGCGGCGAGCGTGCAGGACTCCGTCGCCGGCACCCACCTCCTCGACCAGGTCGCTGCCGAACATCCCCGCGTCCGTAAAGTCTGGGTCGACGGCGGCTACCGCCACCACCTCGTCGAACACGCAGCCACCCTCGGCATCGACATGGAAATCACTCAACGCAGGCCTGGGACCAGGGGTTTCACTCCGATCCCGAAGCGGTGGGCGGTCGAGCGGACCTACGGCTGGCTCATGCTCCACCGCCGCCTGGCCCGCGACTACGAATCCCTCCCTGTCCGCGCCGAAGCCATGATCCACATTGCCATGACCGACCTCATGGCCCGCCGTCTCACCGGAGAGAGCACCGTCTCCTGGCGCGACCCGACATCCCAGACCAAACAGCAGGTTCCGGGATAAAACACTGGGAGAAAACGACCTCTAACCCGCGGAAGGCCTACAAACGTTGTGGTAGTAGCTGTGGGTGTGTCGTGCTTTCCCCTACGGTGAACCCCTGTCGTCACAAGAAGTCTGGGGGGAGATGTGCCGCAGGAACCGTGGGCGGAACTCGGCGAGACGGTCAGCGTGATCCGCGCCCAGCTGCAGCAAGCCATGGACGAGGGCGCCGAACAGGCGTTGAAGTTCCGCACTGGCCCAGTGGAACTGGAGTTCCCCATCGGGGTCCGCAAGGAGGGCGAGGCCAAGGCGAAGGTCTTCGTGCTGCCGTGGTCCGCAGAAGCACGTGGAACGGTGAGCGCCGACTCGGTGCACCGCATCAAGTTCACGTTGCAGCCCATCGACGATGCGGGTGTAGACGCGCGCATCCACGGTCAGGCACCGCAGCGGCCGTCCTGACCCTGTGGACCAAGGGGTAGAGGATGGATGCGGCTCGCGTCGTCGAGGTGTGGGTCCCCGCTGCTGGGCGGGTGGGTAGTGGCTACCTTCTTGCTGATTGCCTGGTGCTGACGTCCTATCACGTCGTGCAGGGCCTGGCGCCGGGCGATGGGGTTGAGGTCCGGCCCCTGGAGGTCCCGCAGCACACACCCTGGCTGGCGGCGACGCTGTGCTGGCCCCACGACGCGATGGACCTGGATGCCGCACCCGAACAGGACGCCGCCCTCCTCGTGATCGATGCCCCGCCCACGGGGGCTGGCCCGCTGGTCGGGATGGTCCGCTTCGGCCAGATTACCGGCCAGGACCGGGTCCCCTGCCAGGGTCTGGGCTTCCCTGATGCGGAGGCACGTCCCGGCAACCGGCGCGACACCATGCCCGTGCGCGGGCATCTCGATGCGTTGCAGGCGCGCAGGTCCGGGATGCTGACCGTGCATGTCGACGAAGGCATCGTGCCCCGCCGCCCGGCCCGCGGATCGGGCTGGGCGGGCAGCTCGGGCACCGCCTTGTTCTGCGGGTCCCTGCTCGTGGGGGTGCTGGCCACGGACCGCGCCCTCGCGGATGACGCCAGCGTCCTGGGTGCGGTGCCCATCACCGCACTCGCCGATCTTCCGGGTTTTCAGGAAACACTCACCGCCCATGGCGTCGACCTGCGACTCGAACGTGCCAGTCCGGCCGCGCGGCGCCTGGAGACCTACCTGGCCGCCGCCCGCCGCGCCGCGAGTGAGCATCCGTATGCGGGCGTTCTGCCAGGCACCACTCCGCCGTTGGCCGCCGTGTACCTGCGTCAGCAGATTCGCCGACTCGGCGATGAATTCCGCGCCAGTCGCGAGGTCTCCACTCCTGCAGCGGGAGCGACGCCCGCCGACGATGTCCTGGCCGACCCGCCAACCTGCGTGATCCTCTCCGGGCCTGGTGGTGGCAAGTCCAGCCTGCTACGTACCCGCCTCGCCTCAGGTGTCGAGCGCTGGCTGGACGGCCGCGGCGAAAACGTGCTGCCGGTGATGGTTCCGGCCGCTGCATTGGTCGCACCGACCTTGACCGAGGCGCTCGCGACGGCCGTGGCGGCAGACCTCGGCCTGGTGGAAAAGCTCCCCGCCGCATTCTTCGAGACCTCGCCCCGGCCGGGCGCACGCTGGCTGGTGCTCGTCGACGGCCTCGACGAGGTTGCCGACCCGATTCAGAAAGGTAAGGTCCTGGGCAAGTTGGCCCAGGCCACCTCCGGCGAGTATGCGTACCTGTACCGGTTCGTCATCGCCACCCGCCCCCTGCCTGGCAACGAACTCGACACCCTCGGCACGGGCGTGCCCCGCTACGAGCTGCAGCCCTTCGATGACCATGATCTGGAGAGCGTCGCTCGCCGTTGGTTCCATGCCGCTTCCCTGCCGGATCCCGTAGGCACCGCGCGAAGATTCGTCCAGGCGTTGGACCGAAGCCAGCTGGCCGAGCTCGCCCGCGTTCCGCTGATGACCGCGATGCTCTGCCAGCTTCACGCCGACGCCCCCGACCAGCCCTTGCCCACCAGCCGCGGCCACATCTACCGCAAATTCATCACGCTGCTCCTCAAGCGCCAACTATCCGCAGACGCGCCTGGTGCACGCCACCCCGGGTTGGAGCGTTATCCCCATGCGAATGCCCAAGCCGACCTGGTTCTGGAAAATCTCCTTGACCTCATTGCCTTCCTCGCCGCCGAACGCCATTCCGGAAACACGCTCCCGGCAATCGTCATCGCGCAGACCTGGTCCAAAGCGCGATGCCCAAGGGACGTACTTGCCGAGGACTGGCGTACCTTCCTGGACAGTTCCCTACGTCGCAGCGGCCTGCTCACCACACAGGATGACGATCTCGTCTTCCTCCACCAGACCCTCCTGGAGTACCTGGCCGCCCGCCACCACATGGACGATCCGCACACCGGTAAGAAAGCCCTGCGAGACGTCTTCCACCAACGTTCTAAGTACCGCCCCGCTGGCTCCGTTGTGGCCAGAATGCTGCCGGTGTCGGGCCGCAAGTACTGGGGGCTCCCTGAAGGAGAACTCTCATACGTCGGATTCCTCCTCGACGGAGCACACCACAGCGGCCTCACCACGGGAGTCCGGTACCTCCGCCGACTGACCAGAGGACCATCCCCCCGCTTGGAGATCATGGTCGACCTTCACGGCCTGGGCACCACCATCCCCAACGACGTTCTTCGCACCACTGCCGACCGCCTGCACCGCCTCGCCCGCCGCACCAGGATCTACACCAAGCAACGCATCCGACTGGCCAAGGCGCTGGTCGACCTCGGCGACGCGCGCGCCGCCGACCTCCTGTACACCCTCGCCCACGACACCACCCTCGACTTCGACCGCGTGCAGGTAGCAGAGGCGCTGGCCGGGCTAGGGGATCCCCGTGCCGCCGACCTCCTGCATACCCTTGCCCACGACATCACGCTCGGCGGGTCAGGCCGTGTGTCGGCGGGCAAGGCGCTGGCCGGGCTAGAGGATCCCCGTGCCGCCGACCTCCTACATACCGTTGCCCACGACACCTCCCTCAGCGGCTGGGACCGCGTGCAGGCGGCCGAGGCGCTGGCCGGCCTGGCCTTCACCGAGGGAACGTGGAGCGCAGATGGATTCACTGATTGGTCCCTCTCCCGTTCACGGTGCGGGGACCCGAGCGCCGGAAACCTCTTGTACGCCCTTGCCCGTGACGCAACGCTCGACCGCTCCTACCGCCTGGAAGCCGCCGAGGCGCTAGCCGCACTCGGCGACCTGCGCGCCGCCAGCCTCCTGCACCCCTTCGCCTCCCACACCACTCTCGACACCAGAGACCGCGTGAAGGTGGCTGAGGCGCTGGCCGGGCTACGGGATCCGCATGCCGCCGACCTCTTGCACGCCCTCGCACAGGACATTGACCTGGATGGCATTGCCCGCGTGTCGGCGGCTAAAGCGCTGACGAGCCTCGGCGATCCCCGCGCCGCCGATGTCCTGCACGCCTTCGCCCATGACCTTCGGCTTCGCGACTCCGCGCATTCCCACCGTTTCTCCCCTAACGTGTGGGCGGCTGAAGCGCTGGCCGGGCTACGGGATCTCCGTGCCGCCGACATCTTGCACGCCCTTGCACACGACATCGACCTGGATACCTCCCACCGCGTGTTGGCGGCCAAAGCGCTGACGAGCCTCGGCGATCCCCGCGCCGCCGATGTCCTGCACGCCTTCGCCCGCGACTCCACGCTCCCCAAGTTGGAGAGTCACCACCGCATGTGGGCGGCCGAGGCGCTGGCCGCGCTCGGCGATCCCCGCGCCGCCACTGTCTTGTACGCCTTTGTCCGCGATTCCACGCTCAACATCAACGAGCGCCGGTCGGCGCCTGAAGCGCTGGCCGCGCTCGGCGGCCCCCGCGCGGCCGACCTCCTGTACGCGCTCGCCCGCGACACAACACCCGCCCGGGGGCTGGCGGCTGAGGCACTGGCCAGCCTCGGCGACTCCCGCGGCACCCAGCTCCTGCACAGCCTGGCCCGGGACACCACGAGCAGCAGTTGTGTGCAGGCGGCTGAGGCGCTGGCCGGGCTACGGGATCCCCGTGCCGCCACCCTCCTGTATGCCCTCGCTCGTGACACCACCCTCGACGGCAGTGACCGGATCCGGGCGGCTGATGTGTTGACCAGGCTCGGCGACCCCCGCGCCGCCGACCTCCTATACGCTCTCGCCCGCGACGCCACGCTCGGCTTCAGTTACGGCATTCCGTCTGTCTCCCTCAACGTGCGAGCGGCTGAGGCGCTAGCTCAGCTGCGGGATCCCCGCGCCGCCGACCTCCTTACTTCAAGAGTCGATCGCCTTTTAAATATCTTTCGACGAGGCCGTCACGGCCTCGCGTGAGCGCGATGGTGTCCCGCCGAATGGTGTAGCCGGTCGAGGGTCGTGAACGCGCGGGTGTCTGCCCGGGGCGTGCATCCACTGCTGCTGCCTGCTCCCTGAACAAGGGCAGGCCATCGCGCAAGTCTCCCTGGTGAACGGGCAGTTCGACCGGAGGAGTGCGCGATGGCCTTGTCCCAGTCTGACCTGATACGGCTGCTGGAGTCACTACGTACGGCCGACGGAGTTGAGACGATCAGGGTGCTGTGTGAGCGCATCCTGCAGGAGCTCATCGAGGCTGAGGCGACCGAGGCCATCGGTGCCGCCCCGGGCGAGCACTCCGACCAGCGCGCCACGTGGCGCAACGGGCACCGCGAGAGGCTGCTGACCACTCAGGCCGGCGACCTCGACCTGAAGATCCCCAAGGTGCGGACCGGGTCGTTCTTCCCCTCGCTGCTCGTGCGGCGCCGGCGCATCGACCGGGCCTTGTTCGCCGTGGTGATGGAGGCATACGTGCACGGGGTCTCGACCCGCTCGGTGGATGACCTGGTCAAAGCCCTCGGTGCCAGCAGCGGGATCTCGAAGTCGGAGGTGTCGCGGATCTGCGGCGAACTCGACGCCGAGTTGGAGGCGTTCAAGGAACGGCCGCTCGATCACATGGTCTTCCCCTACGTCTTTCTGGACGCCACCTACTGCAAGGCCCGGGTGAACCACCGGATCGTGTCGCAGGCCGTGGTCCTCGCGACCGGGATCTCTGCCACCGGGCACCGCGAGATCCTCGGTCTGATGGTCGGTGACAGCGAGTCGAAGCCGTTCTGGACGAAGTTCCTGCGCAGTCTGCGGGCCCGTGGCCTGGACAACGTCCAGTTGGTCATCTCTGACAGCCACAGCGGTCTGGTGGCCGCGATCCGCACTGTCTTTCTCGGTTCGGCCTGGCAAAGGTGCCGCGTTCACTTCGTGCGAGACGTCTTCGGCGTGATCGAGAAGGGCTCGGGGGAGATGGTGGCAGCCACCATCCGCACCGTCTTCGCGCAGACACCGGGGAGGCCGTCCGCACCCAGCTGAATGTCGTCGCCGACATGCTCGGACGACAGTTCCCGCAGGTCAAAAGCATGCTGCTGGACGCCGCGACGGATATCACCGCGTTCGCTGACTTCCCGCCCGCGCACTGGAAGAAGATCTGGTCCACGAACCCGCTGGAGCGGCAGAACCGGGAGATCAAACGGCGGGCCGACGTCGTGCAGGTCTTCCCCAATCCTGCCGCTCTCGACCGGCTCGCCGCCGCGGTTCTGGCCGAACTCCACGACGAATGGCAGGTCTTAGACCGCCGCTACCTCTCCGAAGCCTCCATGGCCGAACTCCACACCGCCCAACCCGCCGACGACGACCGCCAGCTTCCCTGCAGCAGGAACCGAATCAGCTCGGCCAGTGACTACACCACTCGGCGGGACACCACCCCGGTCGGACGTGAGTGCCCACCCCTTCGAGGCGGCAGCTGGTCGAATGGCCCGCCGGCGCCGACGCGCCGACCGATTACTGGCTGTCCAACCTGCCGGCCGACACCCCGATCGCCGACCTGGTCCGTCTGGCCAAGGTCCGCTGGCGCATCGAGCACGACTACCGCGAACTCAAGCACGGCCTGGGCCTGGACCACTTCGAGGGGCGTTCCTGGCCGGGCTGGCACCACCACGTCACCCTCGTGACCGCCGCCCACGCCTTCCTCACCGAACAGCGCCTGGCCCCAAAAGTGCCCGGGCCTGTCCCACCCTCTACCAAGTCCTCGACGCCCTCCAGGCCGTCCTGAGGTGCTGGACCGGCGTCTGCACCACCTGCCAGCAACCCCTGCCCAGCGCGCAGCACTCAAGACCGAGATCGACATGGACCTAACGGAGTCCTAGCGCCTGTTTCAGAAGCCAGGGGGAGTGTCGGTTCTGAAGGGAGGCGTTCGTCGTAGGGTGAGAGGCGGCCGAAGGAGGCCAACGCCAAGGGAGCCATGTATGACGCGGTACCTGATCTCGTTCGATGACGGCGCGATGACCTTCCCCGAGGAGGAGTTGCCCGAGGTGGCCGAGGCCTCGCACGAGGTGGTGCGTAAGGCTCAGGACGCCGCTGTGTGGGTCTTCGGTGGTGGAGTGGAAAGGCAGCAGGCGAGCGTCGTGGCCACCGACGGGACCGTCACCAACGGCCCGTATCCGGAAACCAAGGCGGTGCTCGGCGGGTTCTCGATCATCGATGTGCCCTCACGTGAGGACGCGCTGGGGTGGGCTGCCAAGATCGCTGCCGCGTGCCGCTGTGCGCAAGAGGTCCGGGAGATCATGCCCGACCCGACCGTCTGATCGAAGACGACCCGCCGCGGCTGGGGCCTGGTCCGCGCGCGACGGCGGGCAGACAAGCTGCCCGGCTAGTGAAACCAGGGTGCGCGGCGGGCCCGTGCCGCATGCGTTCGGCACGGGCCCCGCCCGGACCCAATTCCATCGGCAGATCATGCCGTCGATCACCGCTGTCCGCCAATCTCTATTGGCGGCACGCGGGCCCCGGACGGTGCCTGAGTCCAGTCCGCTCAGCGAGTGCCTGGTGCCGGCCGCGTTGGGGAGTCCATCCAGCGGACCAACTGCGGCATGTATTGCAGATGGTGACGATTCAGGTGCGGTGCTGGACGTCGCGGAAGCAGGGGCGGCCGACGGCTGTCTGTTGTGCTCGGAGGCGGTCTCGGCCGCGTTGATGAGGGTGGTCGCGGCGTCCATGAAGGTTCCTTCGTAATCGCCGGTGTCATCGAACTGGTCACCGATATGGATGCTGAGGTCGCCGAACTGGCTTTCGAAGAAGTCGAGTTGGTAGTCGGTGGCCGGCGCGAGGAGGTCCGTCGTGGTGTGGCGTGGCCCCGCCGGGCCCGAGGTGGAGGCCCCAGGCGGAGATCTGCCGGTGCTGGTCTGCAGGGATGCGGGTGGAGTCCGTCGTTGCACTCCATCCTGGCGGGGGTGTGGCAACGCAGGAGTGAGCGGGTAGGGCTTGGATGCTGCAGCGGCCGTCTTCCCTCGTTTGGATCGGGGGAAGACGGCCGCCGTCTACATGGCGCGGTCAGAGTTCTCCCGCGATCACGCCTTCGCAAAAGGCGGACCATCCGGCTGCGGTGTAGCGCATGGGCTTCAGGTCGGGTCGCTTGGAGTCCCGAACGGCCTTGCCGCCGCCCGGGAGATCGGTGACCTCAACACAGTTGCCTTCTCCGCCGCTGGCGGACGCCTTGCGCCACGTGGCGGCGGAGAGGTCGTGGGCGTAGAGCTCCGCCTTGGGACTGTTCACGTACTTTTGCCTTCTTCCATCCGTTTGATCAGTGCCAGAGAGTCGTCCACCGACATCGCGGCGGCGACGATTCTCTCGAAGGCGCCGGCGAAGGTCTTCACCGCGCCGACGCCCTCGACGTAGCTGTTTCCCAGCAGGTTCTCAACGAGCACGACATCAGGGGTGGGGCCAGGGAAGTTCACCACGGTGAACCCGCCGACGGTGCCAGGGTGCGGCGTGGCGTTCAGAGGCATGATCTGGATGGTGATATTGGGCATCTCCGCGACGTCCAGGAGTCGCCGCAGCTGTTCGCGCATTGTGGCGGGGCGGACGGCGAAGCGCTGGTGGAGCACGTTCTCGTGGATGATCGCCCAGACCTCCAGGGGGTTGTCAGGGCGGGAGATGACGGCCTGGCGGGCCTGGCGGACTTCGACCAGTGCGCCGACTTCCTCGGGCGTGCGGGTCACCGCGTTGGCGGCGATGGTCTCGCGGGCGTACGCGGCGGTCTGCAGGAGTCCCGGAATGAGCATCGGAGTCCACTCACAGATGCGCTCGGCGTCGCTCTCCAGCGAGATGTAGTCCGCGTACGCGGGGGTGACGACCCCGCTGTATGTCTGCCACCAGCCCTTCTTGCCCGCGTCGCGAGCCAGGTTCTCCAGCGCGGTGAATACGTCCGGCTCGCTGACGCCGTACGCCTTGAGGAGGTCGGTGACCGCCTTGGGCTGGATCTGCTGCTTGGCGTTCTCGATCTTTGAGAGCTTTGGGACCGTCCACCCCATGGCGGTCGCCGCGTCCTCCAGGGTCATCCTGGCGTCGTTGCGGATCTGCTTGAGCGTCGAACCGAGGCGGCGGCGACGCACGGTGGGCACCAGCGGCTGGTTAGGCATATGCGCAGTCTCGCACTCCCGTAGGAGGCAACAGGAGGTCCTTGTCCGAATAACTTCCTCGATTAGGTAGAAAGCTTGCGCCCAGATTGAGAAACACGTCATCCTTCAGGAGGAAGGCGCTACCGGCGGTCAACTTCCCGCTGCATGGCGTTACTTGATCCCAGTGCTGGCGGACGTCGTGCCGCAGGCGGGAAGGGGCATGCCCCATGGCGACAGTGGCGGTGGCCGGTCCGGGTTTCTATCTCCAGACACGGCAGAGCGGCTTCGCCGTGCACATAAGCGCCAGCCAGGAGCATCTCCAGCGGGTGCGCGAGCTGGCCTCCCAAACGCTGCTCCAGGCCGGTGTCGGCGAGGACACCGCGGAGAGCGCCCAGCTGGTGGCCTCGGAACTGGTGGGCAATGCCGTGCGAGCCTGCGGCGATCTGGTGCCGCTGGTCGTCGAGGTGGACACCGCCGAGCTGGGCGTGTGGGTCAAGGTCCACGACCCGGACTCCGGCCACCTGCCCTGCTGCTGCGAAGTGCCGATGAACGACGCCGATGCAGAGTCCGGCCGTGGATTAGGACTGGTCGACGTCCTCGCCCCGGGCTGGGATGTCATCGCCACCCCGACCGGCAAGCAGATCCGGGCCCAACTGCCGTACGGGGAGGGCGATCATGCCTGAGCAGATACCTGTTCCGCTGCCATTCCGGGTCGAGTTCGACCCGGCCAAGCGGGAGGTCGTCGTGTCGATGACGTACGGCGTCGGCCCCATCAGACGATGCGGCGCAAGGTCATCGGTTCGCTGGAAGCGCTCGTGATCGCGATCGCCGAGCACCGCCACGAGGCCTTCCTGCAGACGCGCCTCGCCCAGACCCTGGCCCAGACGGGCATCTCCCGTCTCGGGGCCGACCCTGCCCGTCTGAATGCCGCCGTGCGCTCGCTCGTCGACCCCACGAACGCCACCCCGCTGGGGACGCTGCTCTACGGCACACCCCCGCCCGGCAGCGCCTCGGCCGAGCTGTAGGACCAGGACACCGGCGCCGTGCCCCGGCACGGTGCTGGCGCCAATTCAATTACTTACGCCTGATGTTCGTGCCCGGCCGGCGCCTTTGCGTCGTGCGTCGGCGCGGTTTCGTGATCACACGTTGCTGTCTTGGCTCTTCCCTTGGAGCCCTTGGAGGACTTCGGTGTACGCGATCGGCTTATGCATCGACGAGCGTTACATGCTTCCCGCGCTGGCCACGGTCTCCTCCCTGGCGAACGGGCTGGGGCCGCGGGAGCGCAAGGGGGTGGCGCTGCGGGTCCTGGCGTTGGACTTGACGCCCGCCCACGCCGTGACGCTGGCGCAGTTCGCCCGGCGCCTCGGCTTCGGGTCGTTCGACATCCGGTGGTGTTTCCCCTCGGCAGCCTCCCGGCTGGTGGATGACGAGTACATCAGCATCACCACCTATCTGCGGTTTCAGTTCACGCCCGCGTTCGTCGGCTGCCCCTACCTGATCTACATGGACTCCGACGTCCTCGTCCGCGGGGACCTGTCGTCTCCGCTCCACAACCTGCCTCACGGGCAATTAGGCGCCGTGCAGGACGAGTTCAACCCGCAGGTCGGCGGGACGGGGCGCGCTCTGCCCGGGGTGGCCGAGCGGTGGCCGCAGCTGGGGGAGCGCGCCTACTTCAACGCCGGCGTGCTGTGGATGCCGGTGGCGATGCTGGCCTCCATCCGCACCGGGGTCGAGCAGGCACTCGTCAGCGGCCGCCGCCACATCCTCCACAACGACCAGGACGCGTTGAACCTGTGGCTGTTGTCCTCCCGCGCGGTGCAGCCGGTCGACGCGGTGTTCAACCGGTTCGAACTGGGGCGCTTTTGGGAGCGCGGAAACTGGGTGCGGCGGGTGGTTGACCGGCCGGTGCGCTCGGACCCGGACGCAGTGCTGGTGCACTTCGTCGGGCCCGAGAAACCATGGCAGGCCGACTGCCCGGCCACAGAGGACGTCCGCGAATACCGGGCCCATCTGCGGGCCACCGTCCGCCACATAAACCGCATGGGCGAGCTGGGCATCGAGGCGGTCGCCGGCGGTGCCCGATGACGGCGACCAGGGTGGAGCCAGTGCTCGCCCGGGCCTGCTTGGAGCTGCTGTCGGCCGACGCAGTCTCCTCCCAGCAGCTTAATACGGGGTCACGCTCGGCCGTCTACCGGGTAGCCCTGGCCGACGGGCGCTGGGTGATCGTGAAGGTGTTCTCGGACACCGCCCGCCGCAACGCGATCAGCGAAAGCAGGGTGATCGAGGCCGCCAAGGGGTTCGTCCCTGTCCCGGCGGTGCTGGGCTGCGGACCTGTCCACGGGCACCCTGCAACCGCGCTCGTCACTGCGGATCTCGGAGACCTCACGCTGGACGGGGCCGTCAAGGCGGGCCGTATCGCCCGGCAGCAGGCGCTGGAGCACCTCGGCGTCCTGCTGGTCCGCTTCCACCAGATCCCCGGTACCCGGGCCGGCCTCCCGGTGCGGCCGTTCACCGAGCATGTGACATGGCTCGCCCGCCGCTGTTCGACCGAGGTGATGAACCGGCTCGAACCGGCCCTGGAAGTCATGGCGGACCGCTGCGCGGACTCGGGCCGTCTGATGCTGGGCCACGGCGACCTGCACGGCGACAACATCCTCATCCCCGATCGAGGGCCGGGGGCCGGGCTCCTCCACGTCATCGACTTCGCCCAGAGCTCGCTGTGCGTCCCGGAGTTCGACGTCGCCCAGACCCTCACCGTCACCCAAGCCGTGGATCCGGCCGAACGCCAGCAGGTCATCGCCGCCTACGGCAACGGACTGGATGAGCCACTGGTGGACGCCTCGGTCGCCTTCCACACCGTGCGCTGCTGGGTCCACGCGAACTTGACCCGTGACGAGCCAAGCCGCCAGCAGTGGGCAGCCCGCCTCCACCGGGCCACCGAGCGCACCCCGCACCTGTTCCGCACGCCCACCCCCATGGATGAAAGGAGCCGGTGGTGAACACTCCTGTTCTGTCGATCGTGATCCCGGCATTCAACGAGGCCGCCTATCTGCCCCGTTACCTGCCGACCGTCAACAAGTCCCTTCAGCAGTGGGAGGAGACGAGCGGCGAGAGAGGCGAGATCATCGTCGTGGACAACGCCAGCAGTGACGACACCGCCCGCATCGCTGCCTCCCTCGGCGCCCGCGTCATCCACGAGACGGCCCGCAACGTCGGACAGGTCCGCAACACCGGCGCGGAAGCTGCCCGGGGCCAGTGCCTGTTCTTCATCGACGCCGACGTCGCCATCCCGGCCGAGGCGGTCACCACCGTGATGCACAAGCTCACCTCCGGCTGGCATGTCGGCGGCGCGATCCCCCCGCTCTACACGCCCAAGCGGCTGGGCGCCCGGCTGCTATGCCGATACTGGGACGCCTACCGGCGTCGGCACCGCGGCGCCCAGGGCGTCGACCAGTTCTGCACCACCGCCGCCTTCCACGCGCTCGGCGGGTACCGCACGGACTGGTTCATGAGCGAGGACGTGGAGTTCTTCGCCCGCCTGCGCCAGTACGGCGACCTCACCCACCAGCCCGTCGTCCTCATCGACGAACTGCGGGTACGGCCCTCGACCCGCCGCTACGACCAGTGGCCGACCTGGCGGATGGTCTGGTGGCAAAACCCCGTCACCGCACGCCTGCGGCCACATTCCGCCGCGTTCTGGCGGCACTGGTACCAGTCCACCGTCCGCTGACCCGGAGGCGAACTCCCATGCCGCTGCTGCCCGCGCCCGACGCCTCGGGCATCTACACCTTCCCCACCGACCTGATCACCGCTCACCTCGCCTGGCAGGAACACCTCGCTACCCGCACAGCGACGACCAGGATGTTGGAGGTGATGGCGCCGCACCGCGGCGCCCACTACGCCATCGAAGAGCGCACCCCCGCCGGCCGTCCGGTGATTGTCATCGAGCCGCACCACGACGACTTCGCGCTGTCGGCGTCCGGGCTGTTCCTGGCCCGGCCCCGCCCGCTGACCGTCATCACCGTCTTCACCCGCTCCAAGAGCGTCCACCCCGCTCTCGAGGCCGCCTACCCCAGCGTGGAGGCGGTATCTGCGCTGCGCGAGCGTGAAGGCGCCGAGGCCCTTCGCCCCTTCGGAGCCAGGCAGCATCTGCTGGGCCGCAAAGACGCCGACCCACCCTACCGGGCCTACGACCCGATGCGGCTTGAGGAGATCACTGAGGAACTGCGAGCACTGCTGGCCGGGTATCCGGAAGCGGAGCTGCTGGCCCCGGCGGCGGTGACCCGGCACCCCGACCACCTCCTGGTCCACGAGGCCGCCCGCCGCCTGGGCTGCCGCTGGTTCTTCGAAGACCTCGCGTTCTGGTCCACCTACGCGCTGTCCGTCTGCGACCAGCACCTGTTCAGAGCCCGCACCGGCAGCAGTCTCGTACCCGAACTCGCCGATATCACCGACGTATTGCTCGACAAGGTCACGCTGCTGCACCTGCACGGCTCCCAGATGCACCCCGCCTCCAAGATGTACCGGCCTATCCGCCATGCCTGGACGCTCGCCGCCGACCTCCTCGACCGCCCGCACCAGCCCGGTTCCGCGTACGCCGAACGCTTCTACCGACTGGAGACGTCATGACGGTCCTCTGCCTGGAAGGCCCCTCCTACGGCGGGAAGACCACCGCGATCGGGCGTCTCCGTGGCACCCCCGCGATCGCCCGCGCGACGGTCATCTTCGGCTGCTACGTGCGTCACCTTCGCGACACCCATGCGATCCCTTCTCCCCGGACCGGCTCGGCGGCCGACCAGTTCGCGGCGTTCGAGACATTCATGTGTGCCGAGGCCGACCGCGTCGCCCAGGCCGCGAAGAACCCGGGTCGGCTGGTCATCCTGGACCGCTCGGTGGACACCCTGATGGCGCACGCCTTCGCCATGGACCAGCTCTACGGCTTCGGAGTGCACGCCCAAGTCCGCCGACGCCTTAAGGAGCTGCCGCACCTGCGGCCCGATCACACGATCTACCTCGACGTATCCGCGCAGACGCTGCGGCGGCGCCGGGCCGTGGCCCGTCATGGGGCCGAGGCGGAGTACTTCCTCCACGACACCACGTTCCTCGCCCACGCCCGGGCCTACTTTGTGGACAAGCCGGTGCCGCCGGTCACCCGCCGGATCACTGTGATTCCGGCCGACGGCCCGGCGGACAGCGTCGCCAAGGCTGTGCGGGCCCTGGTCGAAGCAGAGGAGAGGTGACCGTGCCGAGTGTGCTGTTCGCCTGGCGCCGCACCCCACCGCCGCTGCTGATCGGCGGGGCCGAGGTCTCCCAGCAGCTTCTCGCCGAGGAGTTCGCCGCCGCAGGCTGGCGGGTGACCTATCTCGGCTCCCACGAGGCCCCCTGGAACCGCGCCAGCGAACTCCCAGCCCTGCGTCGGCACCTAGCCACCCACGACGTCCCGTGCGAGGTACGGCAGCAGGAAGTGCGCTACGCGTGGAACGGCGTGCGCTGCCGGGCCGTGGCCCAGGACTGGATCCACTCCGCCTTCGCCGCCGCCCTCGCCGAGCTCTCACCCGAGCTGGTGATCACCGCGCAGGAAGGGGCAGCCGAGCTGGCCGCCCAGGCCCGCCGCACCACCCAAGTCGCGGCCTGGCTGCACTCGGTCTCCCCGACCAGTCTGAACGTTGTCCACGGCCGCCCGCACAGCGCCTTGGCCGTTTCCCGGTTCGTCTTGTCTCGGGCCCGAGCGCATACGGGGACGCGGGCGGTGCTGCTGTATCCGCCCTTCGCCCGGGTCGCCCTGGGGCCCGAGCCGGCCGGTGACGCGGTCCTCATGGTCAACCCCGTGCCCCAGAAGGGCGCCGCCCTGCTGCACCAGGTCATCGAGTGCCTGCCTGCCCAGCAGTTCACCCTGGTCGAGGGCTGGTGGGACACGTCTGGTGAGTTCGCCGGCTACCCGAACGTCACCTACGTGCGCCGCACCTACGACATGGGCCCGCTCTACACACAGCACCGGCTCCTGCTGGTGCCCTCCACCGTCGAGGACGCCTTCCCTCGCGTGATCATCGAGGCCGGTCTGCACGGTTTGGCGAGCCTGGGTGCCGACCGCGGCGGGATCCCCGAGGCGGTGGGCGACGGCGGCCTGCTCCTGCCCGGTGATGCCGGGGTGGCGGCGTGGGCCGCCGCGATCGAGGCCGCGCCGGATCCGCTGCTGGGCAAGCGGGCACGCGAGCAGGCCACCCGGTTCACTCGCCCGTGCCTGCCCGAGCTTCAGGCTGCCGGGGTCA